>CAIKOL010000180.1 GCA_903829085.1 uncultured Anaerolineales bacterium
CGGCGATACCACGCGCCCGGTGACCGATATGGTCAAGGAAGCCTTGTTCAATATCCTGGCTGGGGATGTTCTGGATTCAACCTGGTGGGACCTCTTCGGTGGCACCGGCGCGGTTGGGATCGAAGCGCTGAGCCGCGGGGCAACCTTTGTCCGCTTCTCTGAGTTGAATCGTCTCCCCATCGAGACCATCAAGGCCAACCTGGAAACCACCGGCTTTACCTCTCAGGCTGAAATTCGCCGCGGAGATGCCTTTGCCATGCTCTCCGCCGCACCCGATCGGGCATTCGATTATATATATATTGCCCCACCCCAATACAAGGAAATGTGGTTGCAGGCGCTGTCTTTGCTGGATACTAACCCCGGCTGGTTGAGCGCCGAGACCGAAGTGATCGCCCAGATCCACCCGCGTGAATATAGGGAATTGGAACTTAAGAACCTGGTGGAGTTCGAGCAGCGAAAATACGGCAGCACGCTCCTGGTTTTTTTCGAGAAAAGTTGAGCCTTCATTCTCTCCAGTTTCTACCCATTTGGTGAGTGTTGAGTGAGCAGGGATTTTTTCTAAAATTACAAATTCGTATATCGTAGTATAATGTATTTATGAAAATTGAGCGGTCCCTCTTACCCCAAATAATAGATTCGCTCATGCCTGGAAAAGTGATCATTTTATATGGTCCTCGCCAGGTGGGGAAGACCACGCTTGCACACGATTTGCTTGTATCGGTTCCGTTACGCAGCCGGTTTGTGAATGCCGACGAATTGATTTACCGGGATCCGCTCTCCAGCCAGAATCGTCAGAGGTTGGGTGAAGTATTGGGGGATGCTGACTTGTTGGTTATTGACGAAGCGCAACGGGTGCCAGATATTGGGATTAACCTTAAGATCCTGATCGACAGTTTTCCCAAGGCGATCGTGATGGCTACCGGGTCAGCCTCCTTTGATCTGGCCAATAAAATTAACGAGCCGCTCACCGGGAGAACCCTTACGTTCAACCTCTTTCCGATAAGTTATCCAGAAATCCGCCAGACATTGGGGGGCATTGAAGCCCGCAGCCAGTTGGAACGCTGGTTGGTTTGGGGTGGATATCCAGCCATCGTTACAACGGATGATCCAGCTTTGCGTGAAAAACTATTGGGTGAATTGGTGGGTGCATACTTGTACCGCGATATCCTTGAATTGGAAGGCGTACGTCGCTCGGAGAAGATTGTGGACCTTTTACGCTTGCTGGCTTTCCAAATTGGGCAGGAAGTATCCATTGCGGAACTGGCCGCCAGCCTGGCTCTCAATCGCCAGACCGTCGAACGTTATCTTGATCTACTGGAAAAAGTATTTGTCATTTTCAGGGTCAGCGGATTCTCACGTAACCTGCGCAAGGAAGTGACCAAGAATCCCCGTTATTATTTCTATGATAATGGCGTTCGCAATAGCTTGATTCAGAATTTCAACCCGCTCAACTTGCGCAACGATGTCGGGCAACTATGGGAAAATTTCCTGACAATTGAAAGGCATAAAGCTAACCAGGCGGCTGGACGATCCGTGAATTCTTATTTCTGGCGGACTTACGATCAAAAAGAGATCGATTGTATAGAAGAGCATGGTGGCAGTCTTTATGGATACGAGTTCAAGTGGCACGCAGGCGAGATCCGCAGGGTGACCCGGAAGGAGTTCTCTGAAGCATATCCGGGATCAACCTTGGTCACCGTAAACCAGGAAAATTTTGAAGGTTTCTTGGAATGAAATTAATATAATGAATGGGCAAGCATATCCATTTCCCCGGAGGTTCCCATGGAACTGACTGTTGTCAAGATCGAAAAACCTGAAGAGATCAACTTTATCCTCGGGCAATCTCATTTTATCAAGACCATTGAGGACGTGCATGAAGCCTTGGTCAATGCCGTCCCTGGCATCAAGTTCGGCCTTGCCTTCTGTGAGGCCTCCGGTAAATGCCTGGTACGCTGGTCTGGTACGGATGAGGCTATGATCGAGCTGGCAAAGAAGAACGCTCTCGCGATTGGCGCAGGGCACTCCTTCATTGTTTTTCTGGGCACAGGCTTTTACCCCATCAATGTCCTGAAAGCCATCCAGAACACGCCGGAAGTCTGCTCCATCTTCTGTGCCACCGCCAACCCCACCGAGGTGTTGGTGGTTGAGACCGGGCTGGGGCGTGGCATCCTGGGCGTAGTGGACGGCTCGGCGCCTCAGGGGATCGAGGGCGGGGAAGATATCGCCTGGCGGAAGGATTTTCTACGCAAGATCGGGTATAAAATCGGATAGAAAACAACAAATTCGAATGAGGCGATCATGACTACTAGTCGTGCCCCCACCAAGATCATCCCACTTGCTTTCCCTGGGATCTCCACCAGTGAAGTGACCGGACTTATCGATAATAGCACCTTGATGAATTATCCTGCCGGTACCGTGCTCTGCCATGAGAATGCCCTTGAAGATACTTTTTACCTGATCCTTGAAGGCGAGGTGGAAGTCACCAAGGTCATCAATAATGATCAGACGCGTTTGCTAAAAACCCTCGGCCCGGGAGATTTCTTCGGCGAGATGGCGCTCATCCATAATGCCCCGCGCGCCGCCACCGTTAAAACCATCTCACCGCTGATCACCCTGGAAATTCATCGTGAGGAATTTGGCCGCGTCCTCAAGAACAGCAGCAGTGTCTCCCTGGCCATGGTGCGCGAGATCAGCCAGCGCCTGCGTGAGAATGATGAGATGGCGATTGGCGACCTGCGCATGCGCGCCAGCGAACTGGCCGAGGCTTACCAGAAATTGGCCGAGCAGGAAGTGGCCCGTCACGAATTCCTGACTACGATTTCACATGAATTGCGCACACCATTGATGGCTGCTGGCGGTTATTTACAGATGCTACAGAAGGGCGCCATTCCAGCCGCCGGGATACCCGGGGCGTTGGATACGGTCACCCGGAACGTTCAGCAGATTACCTCCCTGGTGAACGACATCCTGTTCGTCCAAGAGATGGAACTCATCCTCGACCAGTTTGAAGCGGTCAATTTGGTCGACCTGGTGCGTCAGATTGTGAACAAGTACGAACAAAAAGCCAGGGCTAAAAAAGTGGATATCCGTATCAAGTCGGACCTGTTTCTGCCATCCGTGTCCGGAGATACGCAAAGCCTGGAGCGCGCCCTTACCGCCCTGATCGACAACGCTGTCAAGTTCAGCCTCGAAGGCGGGCAGGTGGAGGTCCGCATGCACCGCAAAGTTTCCCAGGTATCCGTTGAGATTGTCGATCAGGGTATCGGGATCAAGCCCGAAGTCCTGCCTCATATTTTCGACCGCTTCTACCACCTCGATAAAAGTGGCGACCAGCTCTACCAAGGC
>CAIKOL010000181.1 GCA_903829085.1 uncultured Anaerolineales bacterium
CGGGTTTGGCCGCACCGGGAAATGGTTCGCCGTGGATCACTGGGGCGTCATCCCCGATATTGTCACCATGGCGAAGGGTCTCACCTCGGCTTACGCTCCGCTGGGGGCAGTAGCGATGAAACCGGAAATCGCCGCCGCCTTCGATGAGCATGCTTTTGAGAGCGGCCTTACCTATACCTCGCACCCGGTCTCCCTGGCTGCTGCAGTGGCGAACATTCAGGTCATGCAGGAGGCCCGGATCGTGGAACACGCCGCCGCCATGGGTCCGCTCCTGCATAAAATGCTGGCTGACCTGGGTGAGACGCATCCATCCGTGGGGGAGGCCCGGAACCTGGGCCTATTCGGTGTAATCGAGTTGGTGAAGGACCGCAAGACAAAGGAACCGCTGGCCCCCTGGAATGGTTCCAGCCCTGAGATGGTCGCCTTCCGCAAATATTGCACCGACCATGGCCTGTATATCTATTCCCACTGGCACACTGCCCTCATCATCCCGCCTTTGATCATTACGGAAGAGCAGTTGCAGGAAGGCTTTGCAGTGCTGGATAAGGCGCTCGAAATTACGGATCAAGCGGTCATTTAGCCCCCCGCTGCCAACTTCGCCGATGCCCCGCTGCAATACACCGTCCCGAAGGTTTAATTCATAGGATTCGATCCTTCCGAATAAACCTTCGGGACGGTTTCTGTAGGGGTTTCTTTATCTTTCCTTCGGATTCCTTCGTGCCCTTATTGCTGATTAGGATTATCCGCGATCACCAATCTCCTCTATCTATCCCGGATGGATCATCTCCTCCGGTCTTACATATCTATCAAATTCCTCCGCCGTTACAAATCCACCCCCCACGGCCTCTTCCCGCAGGGTGCTGCCATTGTTCAGCGCCAGTTTGGCGATCCTGGCGGCCTTGTCATACCCGATATGTGGCGTCAGGGCAGTCACCAGCATCAGCGATCTTTCCATCAGTTCGGCGATCCGGGCGCGGTTTGGCACGATCCCCACAATGCAGTTGTCCGTCAGGCTCATCACTGCATCTCCCAGCAGCCGGATGGATTGCAGCACATTGTAGGCGATCACCGGTTTAAAAACGTTCAGTTCCAGGTGCCCCTGTGCACCCGCGAACGTGACCGTGATATGGTTGCCCATCACCTGGGCGCACACCATGCTCATCGCTTCGCATTGGGTCGGGTTGACCTTGCCCGGCATGATCGAAGAACCGGGTTCGTTTTCCGGCAGGGACAGTTCCCCCAACCCCGAGCGCGGTCCCGAGCCCAGCAGGCGGATATCGTTGGCAAATTTATTCAGGCTCACCGCCAGGGTGTTCAACACGCCCGATATTTCCACCATGGCGTCGTGGGTTGCCAGCGCTTCGAACTTGTTGGCGGCGGACGTGAAAGGCAGCCCGGTGAACTTGGCCACTTCCTGCGCAAAATGCTCCCCAAACCCGGCTTTTGAGTTCAATCCGGTGCCCACTGCCGTTCCACCCTGTGCCAGCGGGTACAGCCGTTTCAAGCTGTCATTGATCCGCTCGAGCCCCAGCCCGATTTGCGCGGCGTAACCGGAAAACTCCTGTCCCAGCGTCAATGGGGTCGCATCCTGCAAATGCGTCCGCCCGATCTTGATGATAGCCTCCCATGCCTGGGATTTTTCAACCAGGACAGAATGGAGGTGCTCCAGGGCTGGGAGTAGCTTCTGCTGTAATTGCTCCACCGTGGCAATGTGCATCGCGGACGGGAAGGCGTCGTTGGTGGACTGGCTCAGGTTGACATGGTCGTTCGGGTGCACCGGCGTTTTGGAACCCAGGCTGCCTCCCAGGCGTTCGATCGCCAGGTTTGAGATCACCTCGTTGGCGTTCATGTTCGACTGCGTGCCCGAGCCGGTCTGCCAGATGACTAGCGGGAATTGCTCATCCAGCTTGCCGTCGATCACCTCCTGGGCCGCCTCCACAATGGCATTCCCGATCTTCTCCTCCAGGCCACCCTGTACCATGTTAGTCAGCGCCGCGCAGCGTTTGACGATCCCCAGTGCCCGGATCATCGGCCGCGGCATGCGTTCCTCCCCGATCTTGAAATTCCCCAGCGAACGCTGGGTCTGCGCGCCCCAGTATTTATCACCCGGCACTTCGATGGCTCCA
>CAIKOL010000182.1 GCA_903829085.1 uncultured Anaerolineales bacterium
GGTCAGCTTCGCTGACCGCCAACACCCCAAACCCCGACTTTAAGAACACCCTGAGGCGAGGATTTTGCAATATGTCCGATCCAGTGGGACGAATCAGGCATTCCTACAACTCGCAAATGAGGGTGTATGTCCCTGGTTGAGGCTTGTAGCCCATTTTACGATTTATCGCCAGGATGGGCGCATTGCGCAAGTTGCTGTCGGTTAGAAGGTTGAGCGCCCCGTTCCGGCGGGCATACCGGGCAGCCAGTACTTTTAGAGACGTAGCGATCTTCCGCCCCCGGTAAGCGGGTAATACGCCAGTGTGCAGGTTGTGCGCACTGTGGGTTTCAGGCGACAGGCTGACCGGGGCCATGCCGATCCATTGTTCGCCATCTACGGCCAGGAGCTGTCCTTCACGGCGGAACCAAGGCGCCTGGATCACGAATTCTTCGAAACCGGGAAAGGTCCAGGGAGCTCTTTGTTCCGGGTTATCCAACACGTAACTGGTATTCAGATCATAGAGCTTGCGATGAGTCTCCGGGGTGTCGGGAAAATCAGCCAGTGCGCAGAAGCGGATGCCCTGGGCTTCGAGGGCGGCGATCGCGGGCAGAAAAGGCGTCTCGTCAAAGGTGGTCAGGTCAAGCTCGTAGTTGAAAAAATGCTGATCAATGGTGAAACCGCGGTGCCCGGCAAAAGCCAGACTCTGTGGGTCGTTGTCGAACACGTCCGACTTCAGGCGGGTAGCTCCCCGTTCCCGCAAGTCCTTCACCAGGGTATCCCATAATGCTGAGCCGATCCCCTGACCTTGGTAGTCTGAGGCGACGATGACCCACACCGTGAAGTGGTGGTCGGCAGCGTCGGCTTCGTGGACGTACCCACCGTAACCGGTGACGGCATCGTTTTCGTCGACCGACACCATACGCCGTTGCATTCGTCCAGGCGGGTTAAATTGGAACCATTGGCGCACCTGGTCGACGGTGATCGGCTGGTATTCGTAAGGGTTGGTAATGCGCACGATATCGGGTAGATCGGTATCAATGCGGGCAGTGCGAATTGAGTAAGCGGTCATGTTGTTCTCCTTCTCGATCTGTTTTAACCAGGCGTCCAGGCGTTCGATCTGCTCGTGATGATCCTGTACCTGCTCGTGCAGCTCTGCGCGCTTACTCTGCAGCATCTCGTGCACCTGTGGGGCTGGCAGATCGTCTGCCAACAGGCGGGCGATCTCCTCGAGTGAGAATCCCAGGTTCTTCAATGCCTGGATACGCTGCAGGCGCGCCAACTGGTCGAACGTGTAGTAGCGATAGCCGGTGAAGTGATCGACTTCGACAGGCTTGAGCAAGCCAACCTCATCGTAGTATCGCAGGGTGCTGACCGGCGTCTGGCTAATGCGGCTAAAATCACCAATTCGGATCATTTGGTAGTTCTCCGTGCGCAAGGATATTTGTGATGATCATCTGCCCTTAATATACTCCCTCAAGTGACTTGAGAGTCAAGCCCGTTTTGAGAGCCCATCAGCTTGTGTTCTTGGTGATAGATGCGGAGAAAAAAAGTTGGCTTATTCAATTTTCTGAGTGGCTTTTTCCCACTGACTTATTGCACTATCTCAGGCGGAGAGCGGCTAGTGCAGCGGGCAAAAAAAAAACGCCAGAGCACACGGAGAACACGGAGATTTACCCGGGTTTTGCTCTGTGAACTCTGCGCTCCCGGTGGTGATAAATCTTTACCCACGGACTTTGCCCGCCCAACACCCCCTTTTTCTCCCATCACTCCGGCAATTTCCAGAGAACCAAATGAGGAAAAAATAACTCTCCGTGGAAATTCGTTATAATAGCGTGTTTGTGCGGCAGCATACATTTATTCAGAGAGGTTCCATTGGCGAATTTCTATCCCTTCCTGGTATATGTGGTGGTGACCACCTTTACCCCCGGGCCGAATAATATAATGGCGATGACCAATGCAATGCATTCCGGATACCGCCGGACGTTCTCATTTCTGGTCGGGATAACGACCGGTTTTTTTGTCGTCATGCTGGCTAGCGGCCTGTTGAATGTTTTCCTTACGGGCATGCTGCCTGCCCTGGAAAAATGGTTGAAGATCCTGGGTGCACTCTACATGGTCTACCTGGCCATCCATATTGCGCGCAGCCAGCCGTTGGAAATTGATGAAGGAAAAAACATTGATAACACTTTCAGGGCCGGGTTTGGCATGCAATTCCTGAATATCAAAGTGATCCTGTATGGGATTACGATCTTCTCATTATTCATCATCCATTCCTACCATACGCCGCTCATGATCGGTCTGTTCGCGCTGGTCCTGGCTTTGGTCGGGTTTGTATCCATTTCCTGCTGGGGACTGGGCGGGAATCTCTTTCGAAAAACCCTGCAGAAGCATTATCACTTGTTTAATTATGGCATGGCGGGCTTGCTGATCTACACTGCCGTGGCCAGCCTGCTTTAACACCCCGCTATTAAATAACTGCATGTTTATGGAGGTGCTCCCGAGGGATTCCAATCTCGGACCCTCAGATTATTCTTATCCACCATTTCCATAAACCAATAAGATCTTGAAAAATTTAACCGTCAAGGTCGAAACTTTACTCTCTCCCCACTGCCAGCAACGGTGGTCTTATTGTGGGCCCGTCAGGATTTGAACCTGCGACCAGGCGTCCTCCTTGCATGGCTTCTACAAGTGGAGTATAGCCTCCCTATCTGGTGGGGCGCTTGTACGCTAAAAGGGATGGACAGGCAAGCCCAAAACGCAGGCCGGTCAGGCGGCGGGTTGAACCAGGTTGATAAGATTTCCGCAGGTATCTTCAAACAGCACAGAAGTGATCGGCCCCATTTCCTTCGGTTCCCCCCTGAAAATCACCCCCTTCGATCTGAGAGGCGCGATCTCAGCGCGGATGTCCCTGGTGATCAATGCAAGGGCGGGAATCCCGGCCTCAAAAAGCGCTTTTTGGTAGAACCGCGCCGGCTCAAAATTCACCGGTTCCAGCACAAGTTCCAGCCCTGCGATCCCATCCGGCGAGGTTACCGTAAGCCAGCGAAACGTGCCCATGGGGAGGTCGGCCATCTTGCGGAAGCCAAGCACAGACGTGTAGAACTGCAAGGCATGTTCCTGATCTGCCACCATAATGCTCATAAATTTCAATTGCATAAATGCCTCCATTCAGTTAAAGGTGAGCCCCGGCCAGGAGCCGGATCCGCGACCAGGCGGAGTCAGGCTCAATTCCAGTTTGGATACAATTTTACCTTTTAATGTGCAAGTTGTTTTTTCAGCCTAGATTCTTCCCCCGCTCTGTCACGGTCCGGGCACCAGATCAATGCGGGTCTCAGTCTGGATCCAGCCGACGGATGAAAACGCTTTGGCCATCGGCACGTTGGTGTTGTCGGTGTCGGCAATGAGCGTGGTGGCATTTTGTGCGATCAACTGTCGTGTCATCCATGCCAGCAACTCACGTCCGTAGCCTCTGCCCCGGGAAGCCGCGACAACCCCAACAAACCACACGTAGGCCCGGCCAGACCCGGTCACAACACCCGATACCATACCGACTGGTTCGCCGGCATCGTCGAAGGCGAGCCGGATGCAGTCAACCGGATCAGCGTTCAGCATGGATGCGAGGATATTATCACAGGCAGCGTCAAATCCGAGTCGCTTGATCTCAGCAGCGTCGGCGGCGTCGAGGGTGCCGCGCATTACTGTGCGGTGCACAGCCGCCAGACGGGGATCGGCCGGGTCATGAAGTTGTTCCATGCGGAGCCGGGTCCCGATGCTCTGCCCCAGTTCCGGCGACGGCTCGAATTCGTAGTGCCTGCGCTCAATGAGTAACTTCCATCCGGCTGCGCACAACGGGCCAACCAAAGGCTGCAGAGCCGGGTCGGCAATGGTGGCACCGGGAGGGGCGAAGATGCCCGCCTCACTGACACCCAGAGAATGCGCAGCGTCTGTGGCACGCGCCATGAGTTCCCTGGCTTGGGCAGGATCGGCGGGAAGCCCGAAATGCTCAAGTATTTCCGGCGCCTGGCCTGACTGCGACAAAGCGGCTACATGCCCAACAAGCGTGCCGTCTGCGGTTCGGGCAGCCCAGACCCACTCCGGTTTTCGGCGGCCTGAAGCAAAGGTGGTGTTCAAGTGAGTGCTGGTACGGTAGCGACGCTGGGTGGGTGAATCGACCGGCATCGGGCTCGTTTCCAGGATGGTAATCGCCTCGTGGACGGAAGCCGGGCAGAAGATCTCGAGAGAAGACATGCTGTACTCCTTATGAAATCACTCTCTGAACTTTGTAAAGAAAGAATACAAAAGAACTTACTGCTTCTTGCATAAATAACTGAATTGAAAATGTCATAAAGCAGTGGAATATAGCCGGTATAAGTTCAATTATTTTCGCAGTACTCTGTAGCTTATGCGCTTGGATTTTTGAGCCATTGATCCCGCATTAGAACCGGCAGTAATAGTGGGCCCGGCAGGATTCGGACATCGTGCCCGAAGGGCATATCATCCCCGTAAGGGGACCTGCGACCAGGCGATTATACGCCCGGGCGTCCACCTTGCATGGCTTCCACAAGTGGAGTATAGCCTCCCTATCTGGTGGGGCGCTTGTATGCTAAAAGGGATGGACAGGCAAGCCAAAAACGCAAGCGAGTCCATCCCTCTCCATGTGCAGTATTGGTGATTTCTGGTACCGTACCGTTCCTACTTGGCCAGTGCTGCGAGCGCCTCTTCGATCTGTTTGGCCTGTTCTGCTGATACACCGGCCTGCGGAATCGCACAGATCCTGCGCAGGGGCATTGGATAACCAAAACTGAGCAGCGGGTTCTTGCTGAACCCGGGGAAGATCTTGTCGATCGCCGCGACCGCTTCAGGGCAATTCATAATATCTTTTAACTTGCTGTCCATAGTAACCATTTCTTATTTTCCTTTCTCTTATTGTTAGTCGGATCCAGGTTCTTTTGATCACTGAACTGCATGTGATTGAATACTTAGTAGCACCTCCTTGATCCCAGATCTAAAAAATATATGCATGAGGGCTACATCTCCTCCCCCTGCGCGCCACGCTTCTGAAGGATCGCTTCCTCGCACAAGCGCACGCCCTGCGGCGCGTCACGTGTCCAGAGATCGGCGCCTGTGTAGATACGCACCTGCTCGCTCATCAAACCACCCCCAACAATAATCACGGCAGGTTGTTCTTCTACAGGGATCGTTTCGCGAATTTGCCGAACCGTGTCGCGGATTGCATCGTATCCAGTAGTCAGAAATGCCGAAATGCCCACAATATCAGGCCGGGTTTCCCGTACCTGGCGGACGAACTCTGCCGGGGGCACATCGATTCCAAGGTCGAGCACTTCAAAACCATGGCAGCGAAACAGGGCCTGGACGATGTTCTTGCCGATATCGTGAATATCGCCCCGAACCGTACCCAGGACCACCAGTCCACTGGATGAGCCGCGGCCCGTAGCCGGTAGAAGGGGCAGCACCCGATCCAGCACCTGCCGTAAGATCTCTCCGGCCATAATCAGCCCAGCCAGAAAATACTCTCCGCGCTCATAGGACTCTCCAACGCGTCTAACACCTTCCTGGCACACCTCGACAATCTCCAAAGGATCCTCGCCTGCTTCGAGACGCCCATTTACTATCTCGAGCACTTTTCTGATCTGGAGATCGGCCATCTGCTCAATGATGGTTTCTTTCCACAACACGTTATTCATGGTCTTCTCCCGTCCAACGGCGCGAATCCTTCATGGCGGATTGTTGATCTTGTGGGGGGCGATTGCCTATGGTAGCGGATAATTTGAGCCTATCCGCCCGCCAGATGAACCAGCCCCAGCTCACCGGCCGATCCTGAAAGTCGTAGAAGGTATGATCGATAAGGAAGGCCGGATCCCCCTGGCCCATGCTCAGAATTGCCGCTTCTTCTTCCTTCAGTGTCACCGCTTCGATACTTAAGCAGCCGCTTTGCAGGTCAGTCTGACCGTTGCCATGAATAAGCCCCTCGAGAGAAGTCACTTCGAGCTCCCCCTCCACGATTGGTCGTCGGGGATCATAAATGAGATAAGCACGATGATAACTCACGGGTGTCCCATCCTGCAAAAGCAGCCGGCGAACAAAGATCGTCCAGTCAACTGGAGATAATTCCAGCTTGCGCGCGACTCGTTCGGGAGCCTCCACAATTCGAGCCTCCAGCAACTGCACCTGCGCCCTGTCTGTTGACTCGATCTGTTCCTTCAGTCCCGAGAGATGGAAGACTGCCTCGCCGATGTCAACCCCCTTGACAAAAGTGCCACGCCCCTGGGCAGTGGTTACCAAGCCACGATCCAGGAGGATATTGATCACGCGCCGCACAGTCATCGGACTGACTTTGTAATGCTCGCAGAGTTGGGCTTCGGATGGCAACTGGGCACCTGGTTTGAACACACCTGTAGCCATGGAGGCTTGCAGGATATTCACCAGCTGGGCATAAGCCGGCTCATATGAGGTTCGATCGATCTCCTGACTGAGCAAGATGGTCATTTTTTTTGTTCCCTATGGGTACTTCCAATATTTTCAACTTCTCTATATCATTATAGAATACAGTAAATTCACAGTCAAGTTTTGCCGGTGATCGTTCGGGTAACATAAGCAGCCAGTGATTTTTTGGAAAACGACATTCAGGCCACACTTGAATTTTGCGTTCAAAGGCTGCACAAGTCGTTTTTCGCAACCCATTTTCTCCTGCTGACCGCCGTCGATCGGCCCAACACCCCTTGTTTCCTGCCTCGCTACGCTAATTCCCAAAGAACCATTACCCCGCTTGCTCGTTTATTGACAACTTATATATATAATTATATAATATGTTAAATTCAAAGTCAAGTGCGGCAGAATGCCATCAGGCATTTTCAAAACGTTCGTTGACAAGCTTACTGTGAAATTATCGGGGCATTAGAGAGTAGCCAACCAATACTCTACTGCAACGAGTTCATGATTCTGGTGATCAATCCGATCTCCAGTCCAATATCTCACACCCGACAGGGTAGAAAGGAAAACAAAGATGTCACAAGAGTTGGCTATGGCCCTTGTTGAGTTGAATCGCGACAAGGCTATGGAATTGGTAAGGAGTCGGGCGGAGAAGGGCGAAGACCCGCTCGGCATCCTGGCAGAATGCCGGGATGGTATGACCATTGTTGGTGAGCGATTCCAGGCGGGGGATTATTATCTGGCCGAACTGCTCCTCTCGGGTGAGATTTTCAAGGCGGCGATCGCCTTCCTTGAGCCATACCTTGCCAAAGTGCTCCCGGCCAAACCGCTGGGAAAGGTTGTGCTGGCGACGGTGCGGGGTGACATCCACGATCTGGGCAAGAACATACTGAGCGTCCTGCTGAAAGCCCAGGGGTTCGAGGTTCACGATCTGGGTGTCGATGTGGCCCCCGCTAAAATTGTCGAGACCGTCAAGGAAGTACAGCCAGGCTTTGTCGGCTTCTCGGCGCTGATCACCACCTCCTTCCCGGCCATGAAGGAAACTGCGCAGATGCTGGTGGAGGCCGGGCTGAGAGATAAGGTCAAGCTGATGGTCGGCGGAGGCGTGACAACGCCGGCGTTGAAGGATTACGTGGGAGCCGATTTTCAGACGATAGATGCAACCGCAGGCGTTTCGTATTGTCTCCAGAATGTGGAGGGGAGGTAAATATGTCCAGAGAAACCATGACACGGACAGAAAGAGTTGATGCAGCCATAAGGCTCGAGAAACCAGATCGCGTTCCGGTGGTGCCTTTGCTCAGTGCAGAGGCGGCTGGCACCCTCTCCGGCGCCACAATGGCCCAGGTCTCCAACGACAGCCAGATCTTATTCAACTCCATATTGAAGGTCTTTGATGACTACGGCGGGTGGGACGCCATGCATGGGGGCGTGTGGCGACCCATCCACGTTCAAGCGACGGGCACCCACCCCATGAAGATCAGGATCCCGGGCGTGGATCTTCCCGATGATTATGTCTTTCAACTGGTCGAAGAGCCCATCATGCAGTTGGAAGATTACGACAAAATCTGCCAGATGGGCTTTGACAACTTTTACTACGATGACTACCTGTGGCGCATCAGCAGCCTCACGCAGGACAGCTTGAGCGATGCACTTGAGGATGTGATGATTTGGGGAATGAAATTCCTCCCCGAAATGGCCAAGAGAGACGTCGGGATGTGGGTCGCCGCGACTGGAATGCACCCCTTCTTCCACCTCTCACTGATGCGCTCCCTCATCACCTTCACCGAAGACTTGTACTACCGGCCTGAGATCGTCGAAAAAACCCTCAAGCGCATGACTGCCGATCTGATCCCCAAACAGATCGCCATGGCAAAGGCATTAGGGCACAACCGCTGGCTGCTCACCGAAGAACGCGCTTCCGCCTATACCTACCCGCTCTCTGTCTTCGAGCGCTTCTGGTGGCCATACACGCAGGAGATCGTCGAGGCCTTCTGGTCTGAGGGCATTGTTACTGTCTTTCACATCGATACGCCGTGGGACAAGAACCTGCCATACTTCAAGAGGCTGCCCAAGGGATCGTACGTCGTCTCGCTCGACAGCACAACGGATATCTTTGCCGCCAAGCAGTTGTTGCGCGGCCATGGAGCGATCTATGGCGACGTCTCAGCGTCACTTTTGACCATTGGCTCTCCAGCGGATGTGGAGGCATATGTCAAGCGCCTGATCGATGAGGTCGGCGATGACGGCGGGTTCATTCTGGGTCAGGGCTGCAATCTGCCGTCCAACATAAAGCCCGAGAACTTCCGTGCCATGCTCGACACGTGCAAGACCTACGAGTTCTCCAAGAAATAGCAGCGCCCCGGCCAACCGGAACAGGGCGCAGCTGGAGTGCAGACCAAGAATGAGACTCGTACTGGTTGCAGGTTTCCTGGGATCCGGCAAAACGACCTTACTTGAGCATATCGCCCGGCAGCTTACGGCTGCCGGGCGAAAAATCGCCATAATTGAAAATGAGGCAGGCGAGATCGGCATCGATGGCAACTACCTGCGCCAGAATGGGCTGGAGGTGCAAGAGCTGTACGGCGGCTGCATCTGCTGCACACTCTCCGTCGATCTGGTAGTCACCCTGCAGAAGGTACAGCGCCTCTTTGCACCGGATGTAGTTCTAATGGAACCAACAGGCCTGGCCCGACCGGGCGATATTGTCTCGGCAATTCGCAGCCATGTGCCCGCGGTCACACATTATCACGTGTTGGTACTGGTGGATGCGGCACGTTTTGATATGCTGATGTCGATGTTGACGCCGCTTCTGACCGCGCAGATCGAGGCAGCCGATGTTGTGGCCATCAACAAGATCGACGAGATCGATCAAGCGGTTCTCGAGCCCATGGCTGAGCGGATCCGTGAACTCAATCCGCACGCTCAGATCCTGGCGATCTCAGCGGAGAAGGCTGTAAATTTGGAGCCACTCCTGTACGGGCTGGCATGACAATCATCGAGCACCAAGATCACCCCGCCGTGTACGCTCGTGAGGTCATTTTTAACCTGGCAGAGCCGCGTAACGGCAGCGACTGGGAGAGCGTGCTCACCGATTTTCTTTCCGGCCTGGCGAGCTCCCTGCGCCTGGCTGGCTGTTCACTCATCGGCCACATCAAGGGGGTGTTGGAGACGGGCGAGGACTCCCGGCTCTATTTTTCCCTGACAACTTTCCAGGGTCCGCCACACTTCAAAGGCCAGCTGGCGGGGGACAGCAGCCATGGCCGCCTGACCATTAACGTCATTGTTTATGGCGTCGATGCAGCCATTCTCGAAGAGATCGTGAACGAGGGGATAGAGACCTCAATCCACTGTTGAGAAAAAACGTAAGTATTAGCGGATCATACGAAAAAGAAGCCACATGAGGCTGCATAAGTCATCCTTATTTCAAGACGATGATGGTCCTGTTATCAGGAGCCAAACCAGGCTTTATTAAGTTGTCTTTGGATCCATTTAGTGCAATAATAATCAATATTTCCTCAAAGGTACGCTATGGATCGCCCGGGGAAGTGCGTCCAGTGTTCCCAAGAAAAGGAGCACCCATGAGACCTCTGAAAATCCCACAAGCAGGTTCAATGAACAGGATCCTTTTCCACATTTTCCTGGGCTGCTGCCTGCTGGTTGGTTTGACCACTTGCTCGCTCCCATCCAGGCAAAACCCCACGCCTCAATCCCCAACGTCGACCAATGCTCCCATTCTGGCAACGGGTACGAATGTGCCAACCTCGCCAACTACGACGGCAACTGCCACAACCGCGCAAGCGCGCATTGTTTCCATCTCCGTCTGTAGCCCGGACGGCAGGGGCGGCGAGGGGAGTTGTCCCAAAGGCACCTTCGACACCCAGCAGATCGTCCTGGCTCCGGATGGCAAGGGCATCAACACATACGGCGGGCTCAAAGCGCTCACCGATGAGCACACCTCCATCTTCTCGCCCGGCATGCTTGGCAACAACAAGGACTACCTGTTTTTTGTTGCTTCCGGGAGCAGCTTGAATGCCGCCATGGGCGTGGTCGTCCTATCGGGTGGTTCCGGACCGGATCAAAACGGCCAATGGAAATTGGATTTTGCAACGGCAGATGGTTACGGCTCTTATGTCGATGGCTTTGGGCAGGTCTTTCTAACCCCCACCCAGCATATCTGTCCAACCGTCGCGGATGGCGATCCCGCTCACCAGGACCAAACATTCGACCTGGGGTACGCGGCAGCCGGATCCATCGTCAAGGACCCGACCAACGCGGCAGGCAATCTTCTGATGGTATATGAAGGCGCCAATATTTGCGTCGGCAATGCCGGCGGCCCAAGGGTGGGCAATGGCGGATATATTTCAGTAGCGATCGCCACGTCTCTCGACTATGGTCATACCTGGCCCACCTACCGGGAGACACCCGGGTTCAGCTTTGTCCCGCTTCCCCTGGCAAGCCATACGCAGGGGCCCAATGCCCCTTCAGGTGCACTCGGCGCATCGGTATGCATGGGGAATGATTGCTCGAAATCGCCACCCGCCAGTTACGGTCGTTATCCCGTCATCAGCCTGCCGGTCTCGCTGGCCGAGATCATGGCGGAAGGAAAATCGCTCTCCGGCAAGCCGGGGGTTGCCGAGCCATCCGGGTTCGTGGATGATGTGACCGGCAGTTCCGCGCCCTCCCTGTATGTTGTGCATGGCTATAACACTTCCAATGGGCTCGGCGGCCCGCCCATCTCGAACAGCCGGGAGGACGACCTGGCCATCTCCCGGGCGCAGCTCAACGGCGGGACTGCCCCGCTGAGTTTCACGAACTGGGATGGGGAGGCTTTTGCTCAACCCGGCATGGGTGGGCTCGAAGCGGCCCTCCTGCCGGACGGCCCTTACCGGAATTGCGGCGACTTATCACAGGCCAGGACATCAGGCTCCATCAGCTATGTCCAGGAAACGCGCCAGTACCTGCTCACTTTTGTGTGCAATTCGCCAACGGATCCGGAAAGCGGCGCCGGTTCTGGCAGGGCTGCCGGATCTGCCTGGTTCTATTCCACCACGGATGACCTTGCGGATCAAACCGGGTGGAGCCTGCCCAAAGAGATTGCAGGATCCTGGAGTCAATGGGACAATACAGGGGTATGCCCGGATTACAAGGGCTGGTATCCGACCTTTATGTCTCCTGGAAGGAGACCCGGTCATCTTTCATTGGGAGGTTATGTTTTCTACCAATGGGGATGCCTGGGCGGCGCGGGGGATGAAA
>CAIKOL010000183.1 GCA_903829085.1 uncultured Anaerolineales bacterium
CAGATGGCCGAGTTTTTTACGCTCCGACTGCCTGCCGACCCGCTGATGGGTATCATCCCGGAAATGTTTCGCAGGCACCCGCGCGCCAGACGTTCCAACCACCCCATCCAATCCTTTGCCGGCATCAACGCCGAAAAGTTCCTGTCCGCACAGACACTGGCTGACCAGCTCGCCCCGCTCGGGTTGCTGGAGCAGGCCGACGGCTGGGTGGTGCTGCTGGGTGTGGACCACACTGTCAACACCAGCATCCATTACGCCGAAAAGCTGGCCGGGCGCAGGCAGTTCATCCGCTGGGCGCTGACCCCCAAAGGTGTCGTGGAATGCCCGGGGTTCCCCGGCTGTTCAGCAGGTTTCCAGGCGATTGCAGCGGAGATGGAGAAGTTCACCCGCAAGGTGCAGATCGGGGGCGCGCACGTCCAGGCGATTCCATCCAAGATGCTGTTCAGGGTGGTGACGGCACGCATCAAAAAAGACCCGCTGGCACTATTGTGCCAGCAGGAAGATTGTGAGAGGTGTAACCAGATACGGAGTTTGGTGTAATGGCGACCTGACGGTCGCCTTTTTTATTGGGGGCGGCTAACCAGCCTTGAGGCCCACCACCTGGTGGATAATGGTTAGGAATACCCTCAGATTGGGGATGCTGGCGGCGGCCGCACTGGCACCGCTGAACCAGCCGCCGTCTTTCCTGGAAACCTTTACCACTCCCTTGTGGATGGAAACCTCCTTCACATCCGTCCAGGGGTAAGTCTTTTTCCCGATCGCAATCCCCATTTTACTGATCGCCACCGGCCCAAAAGTAAGTGTCTGCCCGGCGTTGTACTGGTCGGCAGCCGGCGCATACAACAGCGGGAAGGTGTTCTCATCAATCGCCTTTGCCACCTGCTCCACATTGCGGATGGAATCGTTCAGCACCAGGCGCTGGTTCTGGCGATTGAATAATGTGTAGACATGGGTTGTGTGGGTGTAGATGCCGTTGGTGTAATGGCGGGTGATGGCAGACGTGATCGAGAGCAACTCCTCCCAATGCCAGACCTGCAGACCTTTGCGATCGTTGCTGGCGAACCCGCGCTCGTAGACCGCCAAACCCTTATTCCAATTCGTGAACGCCCCCCAACCAGCCAGCAATCCGATCCCAAACATGATGAAGGCTATGATCAGCGGACCGGGCAGTTTGTCGTCAATCATGGCCGGACCATTCCGCTGCCAGGCCACGAACGTATCATAAACGCCAAACAGGAACACCCCCAGCGCCCCGGTAAGAAAGAGGAAGAACAAGACCAGGTTGCCCCAGCGGTTCCAGCGACTAGCCTGGAAATAGCTGCGCCGCACACCCAGGCCGATGACAGAGTTAAAGGCTTTGGGGATTTGCAAATCGTCCATGGGTCACTTCCTGAAAAAGACCGGGTATGAATAACCCGGTAAGATCAACGCTTATACAGGTGGCAGGTTGCGTTTGATGATGTTATACATCCCCAGCGCCTTGACCGCTCCCTCCACCACGCAGGTGGTGGGGTTATCGACCAGGTAGGCGGGAATGCCGAGGGCTTTCGTCAGCAGCTTATCGGCGCCGCGCAACATGGCGCCACCGCCGCACAAGGCCACACCCCGGTCAATGATATCCGAGACCAGTTCAGGCGGGGTCTTTTCGAGCACCCGCCGGCAGGTTTCGATGACCTGCCTGAGCGGCTCCTGCAGGGCTTCCACCACTTCACCCGTGGTAATGGTCACCGGGCGCGGCAGGCCGCTGACCTGGTCCTGCCCCTGCACTTCCATGCCATCTTCCTTGTCCTGCGGAACGGCTGCGCCGATCTTGATCTTGAGTTGTTCGGCGGTGGACGGGCCGATGATGACGCCATATTTTTTCCGTACGTAATTAACGATCGCCTCATCCAGCTGGTTGCCGCCTGAACGCATCGTTTCCGCGGCGACAATGCCATACAACGAAATGACCGCCACCTGCGTAGCCCCGCCTCCCAGACAGATGACCAGGTTCCCGGATGGCGAGCTGATCGGCAGGTCCACACCCAGGGCGGCTGCCAGGGGTTGCTGGATGAGGTAGGCATCCCGGCTGCCCGCCTGGAGTACCGCCTCGTGGACAGCGCGCGATTCCACACTGGTCACACCGTAGGGCACGGTGATCATGACCCGCGGGCGGAAGAAACGCATGGCTCCGCTGACCTGGCGGAGCAAGTGATGCAGCAGGGCCTCGGTGATCTCGTAATCCGCCACCACCCCGTTCTGGAGAGGGTTGGCCACCTCGAGGGTTTCATCGGAGACGCGACCCTGCATCCCCTGGGCTTCCTTGCCGAGGGCAACAATCTTCTGCTCCCGGACGACGATGGCTACAATGGTCGGTTCCTCCACCAGCATGCCACTGGCATCCGCAATGCGGGTCGTGATGGTTCCGAGGTCAATCCCCAGATCTTTGGAAAGGGAGAACATACCAGGCATAAGATTTCTCGATTCGATTCAGGTCAGTCGCTGATCCGGGGAGGTTTGGGGGTTGTGTGCCGGTAGCGTTTGACAGCCTCCAGCCGCAAGTTGGACTTGCGTAAAGCAGATTCAATTCTTAGAAAAGCATCCGAGTCGGCCGGAACACCCTTGGCAAGGATCTCCTCCGCGCGGCGGCGGGCGGCTTCGGCACGCGCCACATCAATCTCTTCCACATTTTCGGCCGCATCGGCCAGGACGGTGACCAGGTCCGGTTGGACCTCGGCAACGCCGCCGGCAACCGTAAATATCTCTTCTTTTCCGGCGGAACGTACTTTAATGATCCCGATCTTGAGCGTGGTCAGCAAGGGGGCGTGATGCGGCAGAATACCCATCTCGCCGTCGGTGCCGGGAAGGACAACGATATCCACATCGCCTTCAAAAACCATGCGGTCCTGGGACACTATTTCACATCGAATGGGCATTTTTTATTCCGTTTCCAAGTTTTCAAGCCGGCATGTTCACAAAGGGGACAACGAGCAGCCTTGCGAACCTGTCAACAATCAGTTGCTCTTTGCCAGATTCTCGGCTTTTTCGCGGACATTTTCAATGGTACCAGCCATCATGAAAGCCTGTTCGGGCAGGTCGTCGCACTTACCATCCAGGATCTCGCGGAAACCGCGCACCGTCTCCTTGATGGGCACGTACTTGCCGGAGGTGCCGGTGAACACTTCGGCCACAAAGAACGGCTGCGAGAAGAAACGTTCGATCTTGCGCGCCCGGGAGACCACCAGTTTATCGTCTTCGCTCAACTCATCAATGCCGAGGATGGCGATGATATCCTGCAAATCCTTGTAACGCTGGAGGATGCGCTGGCATTCCCGGGCGGTGTTGTAATGCTCCACGCCGACGATGTTGGGATCGAGGATGCGGCTGGTGGAAGCCAGCGGGTCCACGGCGGGGTAGATGCCTTTTTCAACAATGGAGCGTTCCAGGGCGATGGTGGCATCCAGGTGGGTGAAAGTGGCCACGGGCGCCGGGTCGGAATAATCGTCGGCGGGCACGTAGACGGCCTGCATGGAGGTGATGGAACCGTGGCGGGTGGAGGTGATGCGTTCCTGCAATTCGCCCATCTCGGTGGCCAGGGTGGGCTGGTAGCCCACCGCGGAGGGCATGCGCCCCAGCAGGGCCGACACTTCCGAACCGGACATGGTGAAGCGGAAAATATTGTCAATGAAGAGCAGCACATCGCGGCCCTGGTCACGGAAGTACTCAGCCATGGAGAGCGCCGTCAGCGCCACGCGCAGGCGTACGCCGGGCGGCTCGTTCATCTGCCCGAAGACCATGACGGTATCCTTCATCACGCCCGACTCGAGCATTTCACGGTAGAGCTGGGTGCCTTCACGGCTGCGTTCGCCCACCCCGGCAAAGACCGAGTTGCCCTGGTGCACCGTGGCAACCGAGCGGATGAGTTCCTGGATGACAATGGTTTTACCCACGCCTGCGCCCCCAAAGATGCCGGTCTTGCCGCCCTTGGTGAAGGGAGCGATCAGGTCAATGACCTTGATGCCGGTTTCGAAGATCTCGGTGCGGGTGGATTGCTCGGAGAAAAGTGGAGCCGGGCGATGGATGGGATAGTATTGTTCGGGTGTAACCGGTCCTTTTTCGTCCACGGGCACACCCAGAACGTTGAAAATTCGTCCCAGGGTGGTCTCTCCCACCGGCACCATAATGGGAGAACCGGTTGCCTCGGCAGGCAGGCCGCGCTGCAGGCCATCGGTGGTATCCATGGAAACACAGCGCACCCGGTTATCGCCCAGGTGTTTTTCCACTTCCAGCACCAGTTTCCCGGCGTTTGGGCGCGAGATTTCGAGCGCTTCAAAAATATCCGGGAGTTGCCCGGCGGGGAATTCCACATCCACAACACTACCCTGAATCTGGATCACGCGGCCAGTTGCTTTCGCCATTTGCTGCCTCCGAAAAGATAATTTCTACGTCCGCACGTTGAAACGTTTACAAGTTCTTATTAATGAAGAGGGGGCGGGGTATGTGCAAGCCGCTGCGCGGCTTCCATACACCCCCCATCCCCCCCATTTATTGAAAAAATGCGTTCCAAGTCACCCCTGGGTGGCCTTGGCGAGGGCTTCAGCGCCGCCGGCAATATCCAGGAGATCATTGGTGATGGTCTGTTGACGAGCCTTGTTGTATTGCAATTGCAGGCCGCCCACCAGTTCAAGAGCGTTGTCGGTGGCGTTACGCATGGCCACCATGCGGGCGGCATGTTCCGAGGCCAGCGACTCGAGGATGGCCTGGTAGACCTGCAGCGCGGTGAAACGCGGCACGATCTCGTCCATGATCTCGGTCTCGGCTGGTTCATAAATATATGCAGCCGACAGGTGTTTCTGTTCGTATTTTTCCACCTGCCCGGCCTCATCGCCCACTTCCAGCGGGAGCAGTTTCTTAAGCGTCGTCTCCTGCCTGGCCATATTAATGAAGTCGGTGTAGACCAGGAAGACCTCATCGGCCTCGCCTTTGAGGAAATCATCCACGGCCATGCGACCGATGGCAGAGACATCTGCAAAAGAGGGCGCAGCTGGCAGGCTACTGAACTCGGCGATGACCTGCTTGCGCCGGCGCATGAGCAGGTCGCGCCCCTTGCGACCGACAGCGATGTAACGCACCGGGATGGTGGAGGCGCCAAAATGCTGGGTGACGAAGCGGATGACATTGGTATTGTAGGCGCCTGCCAGTCCCCGGTCGCCACTGACCACCAGCACGAGGATATTGTGGACCTGAGGCCGGCGGGTCAATAGCGGGTGCAGGTTTTCGCGCCCAGGCTGCCTGGCAATATGGGTCAGAACCTGCCAAGCCTTGGAGGAGTAGGCACGCGTGGCCGAGACAGCCGCCATGGCCTTGCGCACCTTGCTGGCGGAGACCGCCTCGAGGGCACGCGTGACTTGCGAGATATTCTTGACGCTGCGGATTCGCATCCGCATTTCACGGGCTGAAGCCATACTATCCTTTTATCCCATTACCAGGCCGGCTGGAACGCCGAGAGGGCCTCGCGCAGCTTCTTTTCGGTCTCGTCGGTGATGCGCTGGTTGTCGGCGATATCCCTGGCAAGCTCGGGGTGGGAACTGGAAATATAGCGCAGCAATTCCACCTCCCACTTGCGCATCTTTTCAACCGGTACGTTGTCGGCAAAGCCGTTGGTGCCGGCATACAGGACAATGACCTGGTGCTCGAGCGACATGGGCTCGTATTGCGGCTGCTTGAGGATCTCCTGCATGCGCTGACCGCGGGTCAGTTGGGCCTGGGTGGCCTTGTCCAGGTCGGAAGACATGAGGGCAAAGGCGGCCAGTTCGCGGTAGGCAGCCATATCCATGCGCAGCTTGCCCGCCACCTGGCGCATGGCCTTGACCTGGGCCGAACCGCCCACGCGCGAGACCGAAATGCCAACGTCCACGGCCGGGCGGATGCCGGCGTTGAACAGGTTGTTGACCAGGTAGATCTGTCCATCGGTGATGGAGATGACGTTGGTGGGGATATAGGCTGAAACGTCGCTGAGCAGAGTCTCGATGATGGGCAGGGCAGTCAGGGAGCCACCCGAACCGGCCAGCTTGACGATCTTGTAATCGTCGGGGTTCTGCATGGCCTTGCGGGCCTCTTCAGCATCATGCCCGGAGCGTGTCCCGGTGTAGAGGCGGCCATCCACGGCGTCTTTTTCGGCGGCCAGCTTTTCCTTGAAATCCTTGTGAACAATGACGTATTTGTTCGCCAGGCGGGAGGCGCGCTCCAGCAGGCGGGAATGGAGATAGAAGATGTCGCCCGGATAGGCTTCACGACCGGGTGGGCGGCGTAAAAGCAGCGAGACCTGGCGGTAGGCCCAGGCGTGCTTGGAAAGGTCGTCGTAGATGACCAGGGCGTCGCGCCCGGTTTCCATGAACTCCTCGCCGATGGCGCAGCCGGCGTAAGGGGCAATGTATTGCAGAGCCGCGGATTCATCCGCGGCGGCAATGACCACGATGGTGTGCTCCATGGCACCGTGACGTTCCAAAATGGCCACGGTGCGGGCCACGGCGGCTTTCTTCTGCCCGATGGCCACGTAGATGCAGACCAGGTCCTTGCCTTGCTGGTTGATGATGGTGTCAATGGCGATGGCGGTCTTGCCGGTCTGGCGGTCGCCGATGATGAGCTCGCGCTGGCCGCGCCCGATGGGGATCATCGAGTCGATGGCCTTGATGCCGGTCTGGACGGGGGTATCCACGTCCTGGCGCTGGACCACGCCGGCGGCGATGCGCTCGATGGGGCGGTACCCGCTGGCCGGGATGGGGCCCTTGCCGTCGACCGGCTCGCCCAGCACGTTGACCACGCGCCCGATCAGGCCGTTGCCCACCGGCACGGAGGCAATGCGCCCGGTGGCGCGCACGTCCATGCCCTCGCTGATGCCGGAATACTCGCCCATGATGATGACGCCGACTGCCTCTTTTTCCAGGTTGAAGGCGATGCCCATCACGCCGTTGGCGAACTGCACCAACTCCTGCGATTTGACATTGGCCAGGCCGGATACGCGGGCAATGCCATCGCCCGCCTCCAGCACCGAACCAATGTCAGCAATGCCGAGCTTCGGTTCGAAGGATTCGATCTGTTTCTGCAAATCAGAAGTTATCTGGTTAATGAGATTCGCCATTCAGCCTCCGGGCTACCAACTAGGTTCATTTACGCACAACTGCCCGGATGGAAGTGGCGTATCCGGGCACGCTGCAGGCATGGGTTGAAATGTGAAAAGTCGCTCAAGCGGGCTAATGATACCTGAAAGCTGTGGCATTGTCTAGTTTCCTTCTAAATTTGTTAATAAGGCAACCAGGAAGCAGCGGGATAGTTGCCCCGGTAAGAACCCGGGATATTATTTGTTACGCGGAACAACGAGCAAACAAACAACCCCTACTTTTTCACTTGTTTAACATGGTAGCTTCTTCATTATTAATATCCTCTGTGGAGGTGATGATCCTGCCGGAGGTTGTTTTTTTGAAAAACAAACAACCTGCCAGGAATAGCGAGCCATGCTGAGGTTTTTAACGTGCCATAAAACACGAGCATGGGGTGAAGGATCAAGCTCCATTTTCGGATGAAGGTACGCCATGCCGAATTAAAGTAACTTAATACGCAGGAATTGAGGAACGAATGGTATTCCAGAAAAAGCTGCGGTAGCTGGTTCGGGAATTTCGGATTTTAAGGTGCGGAAGACAGCGGCAAGGGTTCAACTCCCCGGCAGCGATCCCCTGCGGCAGGGGCAATGTATCTACTCACATCTCGCGCCCCCACCCCGGCCCTCCCCCTGCGGGGGAGGGAGAAGTTCTGAAATTTGATGTTTGAAGCGGCTACGCCGCTTCAAACATCAAATTTCAGTGACTGTTCTTGCAAGTGGTGAGTAGATACGGGGCAATTATAGAACATATGTACTAATATTACAAGGATGGTATTTCTGGCGCTTTTGCAGGAAGAACAGGATATGGGACAGGACAAGGCCAGGCGGCGTGGTATGATTCCTCCAACAAGCCTTTGTTCACAGGAGAAATGAGATGATCACGGTTGAAATCAAGAAAGATAACCAGGCGGTTGGGATTTTGACGGCAGCAGAGAAAGTATTCAAGACCGGTTCGCGCGGTTTCTTCGGGATGGGCAAGCTTCAGATCGACGAGAAGCGCTACCAGGTGCAGGTGCAACTGGTGGAGATCGGGTCGAAGCCCAAGGCGGAAGAGGAAAAATAGAGGTGACCTGGCAGGCAGCCTGAGGCGAGACCGGGAGGCGAACCTGGAGTTTTTGAAAATAATGCCTGCACGGCTGGATATGCTCAAAGAACACTTTGAAGGTTCGTGAGGAATTCCAAAATGGAGCGATTAAAGAGAATGCAATTTTGGGGGGAAGATGAAAATGATGATGGCTTGATCATGGAAATCCTAGGGGGGATCAAGACTGCTACCGTCGGCAGCGCAGAGAAATATTACCAGGCGGAGGGCGATTTTGACGACGGAGGCTGGGAAACAGGCGATCTGGTGGAGGTGTACGATCTAAAACAGCGATTACGCTGCCGGATCCGGATCACTGAAGTCTATCCCGTTAAATTCGGGGAGATCCCGGAGAAACTCTGGAAGGGGGAAGCATGCCGGAGCGCAAGCCATTTTCAGGAAGTGCATCGGGCTTGCTGGCCCGATTACCCATTAACGGATGAGTTTAAATTGGTCGCCACCCATTTTGAATTAGTTGAAATCATCGAATAGCGTGCCGGCTTGCCAGAGAATGCGCGAGAAATCCTTGTTACTCCATAAGCATTTGCTTCGGAAAGGCAGAACATGACCATCTATCAGATCAGTCCTTCAGAGCTCACATTTTCCTGGGATGGATGCAAACGCTGTTTCTACCTCAAGGTGAAACATGGCATTGGTTACAAGGGAACGTTCCCGGGCATGTTCAGCAAGATGGGCAACCTGACCAGCAATTTTTACCAGGGCAAGCTGGCAAGTGAAATTTCCCCGGAACTACCGGCTGGGATCGTGAAATTCCGGGAGAAGTGGGTCAAATCTGCCCCGATCAGCTTTCCTGAGACAGATTCCCAATGCGTGCTCAAGGGCCGCTTCGACGCCATCATGGCCTTCGAAGATGGTTCCTACGGCATCATCGATTACAAGACCTCGGACGCCTCGGAAGAAAAAGCGGCCTTTTACAGCCGGCAACTCTCCGCCTATGCCTACGCCCTGGAAAACCCGGCTCCGGGTGCACTTTCCATCTCCCCCATCACGCGCCTGGGCCTCTTCATCATCACGCCGGAGCGTTTCGAACGCCTGCCGGATGGAGAACTGGCGTTCGTGACCAGGACGACCTGGATGAACATACCGCGCGAGGAGGCCACTTTCCTGGGCTTGTTGAGGGAAGTGGTCACTTTGCTGGACAGGCCGACTCCGCCCCCTGCAGCCGAGGAGTGCGGGTTGTGCAATTATCGCAAGGATTACAGCGAGGCGGGAATATTGGAGTGATGTCGATCCGTAAAGATGGGATGGACACCGGCAGCCACAATCACGCCAAATCCGAACCAGACGAGGGCGATCCGCCAGGGGACAGGGTCCCTGGGCATGCCATCAGTCGACGATAAAAAGCTTCACTCCGGTGGGGGTGTAGGAACGATGCGGTTCGGCGTTGTCGGCCACCTGGTAGCTGGTCCCCGGAGTTAAAACAAACTTCCTGCCATCGGAAAGCTCGGTGTGCAGTTCCCCTTCCAGGCACAACAGGATATGTCCCTTGGAGCACCAATGGTCGGCCAGGTAGCCGGGAGTATATTCGACCATGCGAACCCGGATATTATCAAATTGCTGCGTGCGCCAGAAGGCGCTGCCGGTTTCGCCTTTGTGTTCGCTGGGGGGAATTTCTGCCCAAACGGTGGTGCCGAAAGGAATATTTTTCATTTCCATAGTTTTCTCCAGGGTGGGTGGTATTGCCGGATGGCTTTCAGAGTATATAGGTTTTAGCAGAGTCCGTCAACAAGCACAGGGCTTTCTTAAAGATACTGTTGGCAAACTCGGGTTCAAGCGGAATTTTCCCAGTCAGGCTGGAAAGAAGATCTATTCAGGGTTCAAAG
>CAIKOL010000184.1 GCA_903829085.1 uncultured Anaerolineales bacterium
CGTTACCTCACCAACAAGCTGATGGGACGCAGGTCCCTCCCAAAGCGCATTACTGCTTTAGTCATCGGCTTCTAAACCCGATGACCACATGCGGTATTAGCAGTCCTTTCGAACTGTTATCCCACACTTTGGGGCAGGTCACCAACGCGTTACGCACCCGTTCGCCACTAAGAAGCCTCTGTATTGCTACAAAAGCTCTTCGTTCGACTTGCATGTATTAAGCACGCCGCCAGCGTTCATCCTGAGCCAGGATCAAACTCTCCGTAAAAAAATCACCCTTGCGGGTGTAAGTTACGGTATAGAACGACAGGCTTACTTCCTATCACTTTTCAGCTGTTAAGGTCCAATTTTCAAGCGGGCTGCATTTTACCCGCAAGGCCCTCCACTGTCAAGACCCAGAGAGACAAAATCACCGATGCTTCTTGGTTCTACATCGGCTCGTCAGACTGCTAAACCTATTGGCTTGTGTCTCTGACGTGAGACGTGGCTCTGTTGTCAACGATCTGTCCGTGTGGACGAGATCTGCGTGGGGGTCATTGTGCTTGCCTATTATACGCATTCGAACTAAGTTGTCAAGGCATTCCTAGCACCAATTTGGAATCTTTAAGGTTACGACATCTCCTGTCGCCCGGACAGGGCTCGCAGCAGCGTATTCTGGTCGGCATATTCCAGGTCGCCGCCCACCGGCAGGCCGCGCGCCAGACGTGTGACCCGCACCCCCAGGGAGTGAAGGCGCGGCTGCAGGTATTGCGCCGTGGCTTCCCCCTCCATGGAAGGATTGGTTGCCAGGATGACCTCCTGCACGCCGCCGCGCTGGATCCGTTCCAGCAGAGGCTTGATCTTCAAATCATCCGGGCCGATGCCTTCAATGGGCGAGAGCACCCCCTGCAGGACATGATATTTCCCTTTATAAGCGCCGATCCGTTCCAGCGCCAACAGATCCAATGGCTCTTCGACCACACAAATGGTGCCCGCATCCCGCTGCCCACTCTCGCAAATCTCGCAGCGCTCGCGCCCGGCGGAGGTGATGTTGAAACACTCCTGGCAAAAGGCGAGCCTGGTCTTGAAGTCAGCCAGCGCTTCGGCCAGCTGGCTGGAAACATCCTCGGGGGCGCGCAGCAGGAAGAACGCCAGCCGGGAGGCCGTCTTCGGGCCAATGCCGGGGAGGCGTTCCAGGGCATATATCAAATCCTGGATTGGGTCAGGTAACATTTTTTCGTTTGCAAGTCAGTAAATTAGAACGGCAATCCGCCCGCCAGCGGGCCCATGACCTGTTCCTGGAGTTCGCGCGACTTATCCAGGGCCAGGTTGACCGCCGTCAGCAGCATATCCTGGAGCATTTCGGCATCCACGTCTTTGAGCATGGCCGGGTCAATCTCGATCGACTGGCACTTCTGGTCGCCGGTCATGGTCACCTTGACCGCGCCGCCGCCTGCTGTGGCGTCTACTGTTTCCTGCGCCAGGTGTTCCTGCGCCTCAGCCATCTGCTGTTGCAGACGCTGGAGTTGCTGCATCATGCCGGCCTGCCCCCCGCCGCCAGCTGGACGATTGAATCCTTTAGCCATTTTTACTCCTGGATATCCACAATTTCGCCGCCCTTCTTCAGGGCCGCGGCCACCATTCCATCCGCCTTGACATCCGCCGGGGCTGACTGCTTTGCGTTTGAGATCACACACCGCAGCCGCAGGTCAGCGCCCACCACCTCAGCGATCGTCTTGCGGGTCAATTCCAATTGCTCAGGCACTTCCATCTTCGAGCGCAGTACTTCACTGGCAAAACCCAGCACCAGCACCCCGTCCTTGATCTCCATCAGCCGGGAAGAGTTCAGCAAGGCCACCAGCGATGGTTGGGAACGCAGGGTATCCTTGACCTGTTTCCAGGCTTTGCTGACCTGCGCCAGCGTGATGAATGACTCGGCCTGCAGTGTTGTCGTTGTTGGGGTTTTTTCCACTTCTTTTTGCGCCAGGGGCCTGGCGATTGGTTTTTCAACTTTTTCCTTCACCAATGGCTTGATCCCGACCGCCGGGGCAGCTTCCTGGGATGTCATCTTCGGCGCTTCAAGCATTTCAGCCAGCACCAGTTCCAGCGGCAGGGATGGTTGCCAACCGCCGCGCAGGTCGGTGGCTGCGCCGTTGAAGGCTTTGATCATGCGCAGCACATCCGCCGGGGAAAAAGCCCCGGCGTGTTTCTCGGCCTGGAGGCGCACATCTGTTGCCAGGTCCACCTGCGAGCCATTGCCCATCTGGACGAGCAGCAGCGCCCGCAGGTAATCCACCACCTGGCGCGCCAGCAGGCGCGGGTCGGTACCCGCGTCCAGGGCGCTGTGGATGGCATCCAACCCGGCTGCCGGGTCCTGGTTCAGGACTGCACTCACCAGCTCGATGACAGTCTGGTTGGTGGCTGTACCCAACACGGTCTGCGTCAGGTCGAGGGTGATCTCCTTTCCGGTGGAAGCCATCTGGTCAAGCAGGGAAATGGCATCCCGCATGCCCCCCGCCGACTGGCGGGCGATGAGCACCAGCGCTTCAGGCTCGGCGATAAATTTTTCGCTGGCAACAATATTCTGCAGCTGGCCAACAATATCGTTCACCGGTACACGTCGAAATTCGTGCCGCTGGCAGCGGGAAAGCACCGTCGCCGGGATCTTGTGGATCTCGGTGGTAGCCAGGATGAAGATGGCATGGGCAGGCGGTTCCTCGAGGGTTTTCAGTAAGGCGTTGAACGCGGCTGTTGAAAGCATGTGGACTTCGTCTATGATATAGACTTTATACGTGCCCTGATTGGGGGAAAAATTGATCTTATCGCGCAGGTCGCGCACGTCTTCAACAGAGGTGTTGGAAGCGGCGTCAATTTCGATCAAGTCGAGGAAGCGACCCTCATTGACCGCCACGCAATGGGCGCATGTATTACATGGGCGGGCCGCCGGGTCTTCGTCCAGGCAGTTGACCGCCTTTGCCAGCAGGCGGGCAGCGGTGGTCTTGCCGGTGCCGCGCGGGCCGGCGAACAAATAGGCATGCGCAACTCGATCTCCAACCACGGCATTTCGCAAGGTCTGGACAATGTGCTGCTGTCCCACGATTTCATCCCATTTCTGGGGCCGCCATTTGTTATATAGGGCCTGGGTCATAAGGAATATCCGTTACTCCGTCAAGGAACACGATAAAAAGCGCGGGCGATATTCTGGGTATCGTAGAGGGCTACCAGCGCGCCGGATTTCCAGACCGGTGCAGCCAGCCGCCAGTGGAGGTCGGCGGCCGTGTCGGTCCCAGATCCAGAATGCACCTGCACTGTGCCGCCCGGATAGAGTGTCAACTGCGGGAAAGTGAAGATGCTGCCCAGGCCGTCCTTGAGCGTCCAGCCGATCAATACCAGCGCGGCTGTGCCATTATTCTGGATGATAACCGCTTCGCTGCCCAGCACCCCCGCCCCGCTGACGCTAACGACCTCTACATTCACATTATCGGACACAAGGGTGGGAAGAGGCTCGATCGTGGCGCAATCCGTTTTTGGGTTGGCGCGGTTATAAAAGTACAGGACTGTCCAAGACACCAGCACTGAAACAAGGGCATTCAGCAGGAGGTAGAAGATCAAGCGGCGACGCGACATCGTGTTCGTATGATAGCACAAAATTACGGGTGGTTTATCTCCATTAATATCCAGTTTCCGAAAGGTAACATGGATAGTAACTTCTCAATAATCTGGGGGCGGGGGTGTGCGTGCGGCATAGCTGCACGCACACCCCCCACCCCGCCTCCACTTATTGATCAGATACCATGGATTCAAACATATCCCAAGGAGAACATCCTCACCGAAAACAATTACCGCACCAGCAGGGCCACCCAGTCCCCGGAGTTGCGCTTTTCCACTAATTTTAACCCATGAGCTGCCGCACAGGCGATCACCCCGCCGGCTTGTTCTGCCAGGATGCCCGAAAGGATGAGCGCCCCGCCCGGAGAGACCAGCTCTGCCAGCCCCATATCGAACAGTCGGTTGATGATCGGGGCGAGGATATTCGCCACCACCAGCGGGGCCTGCCTGACCTGGAACCTGCCAGCCAGAACCTCCGTCACCGAGCCCAGCCCAATGGCAAACGCAGAAGCGGGGATGCCATTGGCGTCCGCATTTTCACGACTGGCTTTGACCGACGCCTCGTCAATATCCACTCCCAGGGCAAAGGCTGCCCCGAGTTTCAGCGCGGCCACCGAAAGGATGCCTGAACCACAGCCGACGTCAATTACATTGCCATCCCCGGGTGTAAGGGTCTCCAGAAGCTCCAGGCACAACTGGGTGGTCGGGTGTGTCCCGGTCCCAAAAGCCATGCCCGGGTCAATCTTGATCGCAATGCGGGAAACATCCGGCGATTCGAGCCAGGCCGGGACGATGATGAGCCGCCTGCCGATCGGGATCGGCTGGTAGCGTTCCTTCCAGGCCTCCATCCAGTTCTGGTCCGCCAGCGGGGTAAAGACCGGCGCGGGCAGCGGCTGGATCATGCTCAAATAGAAAAGCGACTCTTCCAGCTTCTGACGTCTTTCTTCGAGCGTCTCATCCGCCGGCAGATAAGCCCGCACGGTGATGGGGCCGACCGGCGTACCTTCGTCTTCTTCGTCGTTGAATTTAACCGCCTGTTCAGTGGTCACGCCATTGGGAGCAAAGCGCGCCAGCACATCGGCTACAGCTTCGGCCAATTCTCCGTTCACGGTCAGGGAAACTTCAAGCCAGTTCATAAATTCATCTCATTTCTCAGGTTTCAGGATCGCCAGGCATTTTTCAATCGTCAGGCGATGTTCCTCAAAAAAATCGGGGAGTTTATCCGGTTCGAAATAGCGGATGCCGGACACTTCTTCGTTGGGGACGAATGTGCCGCTGATCCCTGTGCAAAGATAGGTCAGGGATATCTGGTGGAATTCGACAGAATTCTCGACCAGCAGAAGACGGGCAGCAGCTACGCTCAATCCGGTCTCTTCCAGAATTTCCCGCCGGACCCCCTGCAAGGGGTCTTCACCGTATTTCAGGTCGCCACCCGGCAGACCCCAGGGATGCAGGCGCCGGTAGGTGTGTTCGCACAGCAGGAGTTGTCCCTGGTCGTTAAAGATCATCCCCCCCGCCGCCACCTGGTAATGCGGGCGGAGTAGGACTGAAGCGAGGCGTTGCAACCTGAATGGCAGGATGCGCCAGATACGCAACAGGAATTTTTTCGACACAGGCATGCAAAAGATTATAAATCAAAGTGAGCGGAATTCATCCGCTCACTGATAATGCCCTCTGATGACTGATAAACGAAGCCTGGGGCCTAGCCTCCCAGCGCCTCATTCAGCCAGTCCAGGAAGCCCTTCTCTTTTGGGCTGACCTTCGTGCCGAGCGTGGTTGCCAGTGTCTCGAACAGGTCGCGCTGTTCCTTGGTCAGTTTGGAGGGGATGTCCACGTTGACGAGCACCAACTGGTCGCCGCGGCCGCTCTTGCGCAGGTAGGGTACGCCGCGCGCCTTGATGGTGAACATCTTGCCCGGCTGCGTCCCGGCTGGGATCTTAAGTTTGGCTGATCCATCCACGGTTGGCACTTCCACATCCGCGCCCAGCACAGCCTGGGCTACGTTGATGTCCAGGTTGAGCAGGATATCGTTTTCGCGGCGTTTGAAGAACTTGTGTGACTGAACAGCCAGCAGCAGGTACAGGTTACCCTGCGGGCCGCCCAGCGTTCCCGGCTCGCCTTCGCCTGCCAGGCGGATCTGCGTGCCATTGTCCACACCGGGCGGCACCTGGACAGTCTTCTTGATCGTTTTCCGTTCCTGACCGGATCCCCGGCAGGTATGGCAGGGCGTGGAGATGACTTCGCCGCGTCCGCCACATGTGGGGCACGGGCCAGATTGCATCATGGAGCCGAAAATGGTCTGGCGTACCTGGCGGACTTCGCCGCGCCCTCCGCAGGTGCTGCAGCGTTGCGGGCTGGTTCCCGGTTCGGCACCGGACCCATGGCAGGTACCGCAGGTTTCGTTGCGGGTCACTTCCACGGACTTCTCGGCGCCAAAAACGGCTTCTTCGAAGGTCAGGTCCAGGCGCACTTGCAGATCACGCCCCCGGCGAGGGCGGCGTGAACGACCACCTCCGCCCATATTGATCCCGAAGAATTGCTCGAAGATGTCCGAGAAGTCCATCGTGGCATAATCGGGCATGCCGCCCATTTCGCCCAGACCGGCGCGGCCGTACTGGTCGAAGCGGGCGCGTTTCTGTGGGTCTGAAAGGATGCCGTAGGCTTCGTTTATTTCCTTGAATTTTTCCTCGGCGTCCGGTTCCTTGCTCACGTCGGGATGATATTGGCGCGCCAGTTTCCGGAAGGCGGTCTTGATATCATCCGTGGAGGCGTCCCTGGGAATGCCGAGGATTTCGTAATAATCGCGATTGGTCATAGTTACCGTAGGCAGGTTATCGAGTTGACAGGTTTACCGTTTGAAACAGTCCAACGTGCAATCCTGTTGAAATTAGCTGTTTTTCGTCTCGCCGTCCACCACGTCGGGGTCGGCATCCGGACCGGGTTGGCTGGAATCAGCTTCCGGTGCGGGGTTTTCCGGGTTCGGTTGGTAGGCTGCCACCCCGACCTTCTGTACAGCCTGGCTGAGGGCATCCACCGCCTTGCGGATGGCGGGCTCGTCATCGCCGTCTTTAATCTTTTTAACCTCATCCACAGCTGCACGTACGCCTGCTTTCAGGTCATCCGGCACCTTGTCGCCCAGTTCGGTCAGCACTTTCTC
>CAIKOL010000185.1 GCA_903829085.1 uncultured Anaerolineales bacterium
CCGCCCATTACCACCATATCTTTAATCCAATCCCGGCACCTCCCAAAGAGCCAAAATCTTGACGAGTTCCGGGTATTAGATTATTATCTAATGTGTTAGATAATAATCTAACAATACAACCATTATGACCACCCTTCTCTGGAACTCCGGTACCGCCTACGATTTTTTTATCAGCCTGCTGGCACTGCATCACGCGGCTGATTTTGGCCTGCGTCCCAACTGGACAGCCGGGGTACGGCAGCGCCTTTCCGTCCCCCAGCGCGAATTTCTGGAGCGCGTCTACTCATTCGCCTCCATCCCGTTGGACTGGATCAGCAGCCTGCCGGAGCCAAAGGATGCCCTGCCCATGCTCCAATGCGCGGCAGAACTTGCCCCGCTTGAACGCCTGCGCATTCTGACCCTGCCGTTGAACACGCCGCACGAAGTCCACGAAACCCTGGCGCACATTGCCGGCCGGGGGTCGGTCACTGCCGAAGAAAAAGAGTTCCTGGCCCGGGCGATAACCCACCGCAACGGGCGCCTAAAAGCAGGCGAAGTGGATAATCTGATCAAAGTCTGGCTGAAGCCCGAGAAAGCCGGCGAGCAACTCCTGGCGACCCTGCTGGAATATCACCACGCCTTTTTTGCCGACGAAGAAACCCGCATCCGCCCGGTCCTGCAGGCCGGACTGGAACAGGCCCGGGAGCTGGCCGCAGGCATGACCCTCCCGGCGCTCGTGGAGAGACTCTCGCGCGGCGTCCACTTTGAAGATGTCAGCTCCGCCCGGGAATTGATCCTGGTGCCGTCCTATTGGTCCACGCCGTTTGTTTTTCCCTCCAATGCAGACGAAGGCAGCCTGCAGATCGTATTCGGCTGCCGTCCGGATATCCAGAGCATTGCCCCCGGCGCAGAGACACCTGACCAGTTGATCAACGCCCTCAAGTCCCTGGCCGACCCCACCCGCCTGCGCATTTTGCGCTACCTCTCCGGGCAGCCGCTCACCCCCACTGAGTTGTCGCGCCTGCTGCGCCTGCGCCCGCCCACGGTGCTGCATCATTTGCAAGCCCTGCGCCTGGCCGAACTGGTCGCCATCCGAGTCAGCGAAAATGGCGAGAAACGCTACGCCGCCCGCCTGGAGACCCTCAACGTGATCTTTGGATCGGTCAGCGATTTCCTCAAGAAACAGGACTGAATGTCGAACGTTTTAAACACCTACTGGACGAGAATAAAACAATTCTCCCCCAACGCCCGCCTGTACCTGGTCAGCGCCATCCTTACCGGTGCGGCGCTGGGCGTTTACCAGTTGCTCTTTAACTTCTATGTGATCAGCCTGAACATGGACGCCAGCATCGCCGGTGGTTTGGCCTCCACGAACAGCACCACTGCCCTGGTGCTGGCAGTGCCGATGGGTTACCTCGCCGATATTTTGGGCCGCAAAAAATCCCTGGTCATCAGCGGTCTGACGGTTTCGCTGGCTATTGCTGGAATGGTGCTCTGGCCGGTCAAGTGGATTCTCTTCGCCATGGCCGCTTTGTTGGGCGCCGCGCAAAGCCTCTCGGCAGTCACCATGAGCCCGTTCCTGCTGGAAAACAGCGGCGAACAGGAGCGCACCTACCTTTTCAGCCTGGGCTCCGGGGCAGCCATGACGGCTGCCTTCGTGGGCAATTCCATCGGCGGCAACCTGCCCTCCTGGATCGCGGCGCGGCAGGGCATTTCCCCCACCAGCAGCACGGCCTATGCCGGGGCACTGGCGATCGTGGCTGCGCTCTCGGTCTTCGGCCTGGTGCCGTATTTCTTCATGCGCATGCCCCACCTTGAGAAATCGGAACGGGCGCTCTTTGCACCCTTCGCCTATGCGGCCAAAAAACCGGTCATGCTCGGAAAATTGATCCTGCCCATCCTGGTAACCTCCATCGGCGCTGGCTTGCTGATGCCGTTCATGAATATTTTTTTCCGGGTGGCCTATCACCAGCCCGACCCGGTCATCGGGAACCTGCTGGCCTGGGGTGCCCTGGCAATGGGCATCGGGTTGTTGATCGCCCCGGTGCTGGCTGACCGGATCGGCAAGATCCAGGTGGTGGTGATCTCCCAGGGGCTTTCGATCCCCTTCCTGGCATTGCTGGGCTTTGCACCCTGGTTCTGGTTGAGCGGTGTTGCCTATTACATCCGCATTGCCCTGATGAACATGAGCTCGCCGGTCTACCAGACTTTTGTGATGGAACATACCGAGCCGGAATCACGCGCCACGGTTGCCAGCCTGGTGAATATGGCCAACAACTTCGGACGCGCATTCAGCCCTTCGGTCAGTGGCTGGATGCAGGTGACCTACGGGTTTGGGCCGGTGTACGCCGGCGTCCTGGTGCTCTACACGGTTTCGGTTTATTTGTATTGGAAATTCTTCTGGAGTGTGAAAACGGCCCTGGCCCCCAGACCGGCCCCCGCCGATTGAGAAAGGAGGCGCCACGATCCATCCCTAAACCAACAGGACGGCATCCCGAGTGCTGTCCTGTTTGGTTTTATTGGGGGAATGAGGTGATAAAATCAGCCAACCCTTATGCCCTATCTCATTGACGGTCACAACCTGATCCCCAAGCTGGGCCTGCGCCTCGACACGTTCGACGACGAGGATGAATTATTGGCACGCCTGCAGGAATTCTGCCGCCTCAGCCGGGCGCAGGTGGAAGTCTATTTTGACGGCGCTCCGCCGGGGCACGTTTCCACGCGCAAAGCGGGTGTGGTCACGGCGCATTTCGTCCGCCAGGGTTCCACGGCAGATGGCGCCATCGAAGCCCGGCTCATCCAGCTGAAAAAGACTGCCAAAAACTGGACCGTGGTCAGCTCTGACCGACGCGTCCAGAACGCCGCGGCAGACGCCCAGGCCCGGGCCATCTCCTCGGAGGAGTTTGCCCAGGAGATGCTCAAAGCCCGGGGGGCTGCCACCGGCAAAACGGATGGCGAAACAGCACTGAGCGCAGGGGAAGTGGAGGATTGGCTGAAAGCCTTTACCAAACGCGGGGGCTAGGATTGGATTCTTCTAATAATGCTTTAATACAATTAAGACAATTTAGGTGTAATATAACCACAAGATACCTGTTCTCCTTTTACTGGTATATCGGGTATCTACCATCGAAGGGCAGTTTGTACCCCGTGCTGTCCAAGTTCAGTGGTGTCCCCTCCCCCTTAGATCACCAGGCACTTTGCCTGGTGATCGCTTTAATAACAATAGACGCATCCTCTCAATAAGTGGGGAGAAGTGGGGGGTGTTTTTCCCCCTTTTATTGAGAGGATACCAATTTAACGTATAATGGAAACATGCGCAAACTTGCGAAGAGATTCCCCATCCATGGCTGGATCGGGCTGGGCCTGGTCATCGTCTTCTGGACTTTAAACTGGACCCTGGCCGGGCTGCGCACGCAATGGGCTTTTTTTCCGCTTTGGCTGGGATACTGCCTGACGGTCGACGCCCTGGTGCTCCGGCGCAGCGGTACCTCGCTCCTTGCCCGCGACTGGAAGAAATATATCGGTCTCTTCATTGCCTCCGCACCGGTCTGGGCGCTGTTCGAACTTGCCAACAGTCGCCTGCAAAACTGGCATTATGTCGGCGCCGGGTCATTCTCAACCCTAGAGTTCTGGTGTTGGGCCACGCTCAATTTCACCACCGTCATCCCGGCGGTCTTTGGCAGTGCCGAACTGATGCGCAGCTTTTTCTCCCGGCCGGTAAAAGGTCCGCTCATCCGCCCCACCCGGGCCACCACGCTTGGTTTTTTCCTGGCTGGTTGGGTCATGCTGGCATTGATGCTCGCCTGGCCGGGGTTATTCTTTCCGTTTGTTTGGATCTCCCTTTACTTCATCCTCGAGCCCATCAACATCTGGCTGGGGCATCGTTCGCTGGTCGATTGGACAAAAGACGGCAACTGGCAGCCGGTGGTTTCCCTCTGGCTGGGTGTGCTCCTGACCGCCTTCTTCTGGGAGCTGTGGAATTACTTCTCCTACCCCAAATGGGTTTACCACGTCCCGTGGGGCAACTGGCTCCACATTTTTGAAATGCCGCTGCTGGGGTACGGAGGCTACCTGCCCTTTGCCCTGGAACTCTTTGCCATGTACCATCTCCTGGCGGGCTTGCTCGGGCACCGGCAGACTGGCTATGTGCTGGAATCCCCCGAGGCACGATGAACAATCCCATCCACCTCCAGGCGTTGCCAGAAGCAGGCATTGTTGTCATCGGCGTCTCGGGCGGGCCGGACAGCCTGTGCCTGCTCCACCTGGCAAGCCAGGTTCGTACCCTGGAACTCATTGTGGCGCATTTCAACCATCAACTGCGCCCCGAAGCGGAACTGGAAGCCGGGTTTGTGCGCCGCGTGGCGGAGGGGCTGGGAGCGCGCTTCGTGACCGCGGCCGCAGATGTGCGCCTTTACGCCGCACAGCACAGCCTCTCGCTGGAGGAAGCCGCCCGCACGCTGCGCTACCGCTTCCTGTTCGCCCAGGCCCGGGCGGTCGGCGCCAGTGCGGTGGCGGTGGGGCACACCGCCGATGATCAGGTCGAAACCATCCTGATGCACTTCCTGCGTGGGGCCGGCCTGGCCGGGTTAAAAGGCATGGCCGCCCGCACCCTGCTGGCTGAATTCGACCCGGAAATCCCGCTCCTGCGTCCCATCCTGCACCTGTGGAGGCAGGATACCGAGGCTTACTGCCGTGACCATGGGTTGCAGCCGGTGCTTGACCCTTCCAATGCCGATGAAACCTATTTCCGTAACCGCCTGCGCCACAGCCTTATCCCTGAACTTGAGCAGTACAACCCGCGCTTCAAAAAAACGCTGCTGCGCATGGGCGATGCCCTGGCCGGGGACCATGCCGCCCTGGCAGAAGCAGTGGACTCAGCCTGGCCTCAGGTGGTAGTAAAAAGCGGGACGGGTTTCACAGCCTTTCGCAGCGCCGGTTTGCAGGAGATCCCGGCTGGTCTGCGCCGCAATATTTTCCGCCGGGCCATTGAATCTTTGCGCCCCAACCTGCGCACCCTGGATTTCAATACCCTGGAACGCGCCTCCGCCTTCGTGGATTCCGGCCCGCTTTCCCGGCAGGTGGACTTGACCGGCGGCCTGTATCTTCAGCGCGAGGGCGAGCTGATCTACCTGGCCGCCCTGGAAGCTGACCTGCCTTCCGCCCACTGGCCGTTGATGGAGGGCCTCCGCGAACTGCACATCGGTGGGCAGGTGAACCTCAACGCGAACTTCCACCTGTCGGCAGTCGAGGTGGAGCCCACGGCGGCCCGCGACCAGGCACTTGAAAATGGGGATCCGTTCACAGCCTGGCTGGACGCGGATTTAACCGGGGATCTGTTGACAGTCCGCACCCGCCATTCGGGGGATGTTTTCACACCCCTGGGGATGAACAGGCAAACGGTCAAAATGCGTGAATTTTATATCAAGGTCAAGATCCCCCGCCGGGCGCGCTCCGGCTGGCCGCTGGTGTGTGCCAGGGAGCAGATTGCCTGGGTGCCGGGCTTCCGCCTGGCGCACCCGTTCCGACTCACCGAAAACACGAAACGGGCCGTGAAATTGACCCTCCAGGCCGGCTAGAAACAGCTACACCTGCACTCGCAGGTGTAGCTGTTTCTAGCCTTCGTGACCTTCTTCGCTTCGCGGTGAGGATCTATTCAGCTTTTCCCGCCAATTGCCGCAGCTTCAAATTCACCTCCCGCCACTGGATCTTCGAGATGCCCAGTTTCTGGCGGATCTTCTCCGGTTCCACATTATTCAGGTAATCCTGCAGGGCGCAGGTCCAGCGGCACATGTCAAAGGACAGGTGCTTGGGCAGGCCGGCTTCCTTGCCGATGTCTTCCAGCAGGTACTCCAGCCGGCGCGGCGACCAGGGCAGCAGCCGGTCAACCGGGTTGTACTGGGCCAGGTATTCTTCGTAGGCCGGGATCCAGTCTTCGGGCAGGGTCAGCTTGCGTTCTTTGTAGCGGTTGGCCGGGCTGGCATAGCGGATGAAAACATAGGGCTCACCAGGGGATTGCAGGTCGATGTGGTTAAGATGGATGCCCAGGCACTCTGACTTCTTGATGCCGGTGGCG
>CAIKOL010000186.1 GCA_903829085.1 uncultured Anaerolineales bacterium
ACCCGCATGATCTCGTTATCGCGCCCGATCACCGGGTCCAGCTTGCCTTCACGCGCCAGTTGGGTTAGATCGCGCGAATACTTCTCCAGCGTGCGGTAACGCGACTCAGCCTGCGGGTCGGTGACGCGCTGCCCGCCGCGCAATTGCATGATCGCATCCAGAACGCGTTCACGGGTAAGCCCGGCGGTTTCAAGGATGCGGGCAGCATTGGTATTCCGTTCGCTCATGATGGCGAGGAAGATGTGCTCGGTGGATATATACTCGTCCTTCAAACGGTTGGCCTCTTCATTCGCCAGATCAATAATCCGCTTGACACGCGGGGTAATGAAAATCTGTCCGGCGCCACCGCCAAAAATATTGGCTTTGGGTGTCATCCGCAGGGTCTGGTCGAGACGTTCCGTCAATGCCTGGGCATTGATGTTCAAGTTATCGAGTATCTGGGTGATCACTCCGGCAGGTTGTTCGATCAGCGCCAGCAGGATATGTTCAGTGTCAATCTGGTTGTGACCGTAACGCTGGATGATCTCGGCGGCGCGTTGGGCGGCTTCCTGTGCCCGTTCGGTGAATCGGTCAAATCGCATCATAGGTTTTTTCCTTTTATAAACTGTGCAATGGCATCAATTTCATCCCTGGGAAATAATGGGAGTGTGGGCAGCGGAGCCGCCCGCGCATCCCCGTTCCCCAGATTAAAGAGCTTTACGTACAATGGAAAGATTATAACAAAAAGAAAATCAAGAAATTGGCTACAAGCTGTAAGAATTCTATATGAGTCTGCCACGATCAATTTTATTGTATACGAGATGTGGAATTGGCACAAATGGACTATAATTTCCTGGATGGCCGCTTTCACCCTTCCATTGACTGTCACCACCCCGCAGTTGCGTCCGCTTAACATCGTACGCGACCTGCCGGGTGTTGCCGACCTGGTCGAGAAATGCTTCGCGGATACGATGGACGCGGACGGTCGCAACTATATCCAGCAGATGCGCCGCGCCGGGCAGGATAACGCTTTCCTGCGCTGGGCCAGCCGGGCAGTTGAGACGGCCTCCATGCCGCTCTCCGGCTACATCTGGGAAGAGAACGGGGAAATTATCGGCAATGTCAGCCTGATCCCTTATCGCCATGCCCATCGGAAATATTACCTGATCGCCAACGTTGCCGTCCGCCCGGATTATCGCAAAAAGGGTATCGGACGCGCGTTGACTTCCACCGCTATGCAACATGCCAGGCAAAAACATGCTGACGAAACCTGGTTGCACGTGAGAGATGACAACCCCGGAGCGATCGAACTCTACCGCTCCCTTGGATTTGTCGAACTTGCCCGGCGGACAGCCTGGCAGGCTCCCCCAGACCGCAACCCGGGCAGGGTATCCCAGGTTCCTGCTCAGAGTATCACGACTCCCGGGGTGGTTGTGACCCGGCGAGCCGCCCGTGACTGGCCTGACCAGGAAGCCTGGTTGCATCGTCTCTATCCGGATGTGTTGAACTGGTACCAACCCATGCCGCTGAACGTCCTGCGTCCTGGTCTTGGTCCGACGCTCTACCGCTTCATGTCAGAATACGAGGTCCGCCACTGGGTGGCGCGTACAAATAACCTGGCGGCGGCAGTGGTGAGCTGGCAGGCGATGGCGGAACGCAACAACCGGATCTGGGTGGCCCTCCCACCGGATGGCAGGGAAGACATACTGACCACGCTTCTGCTGCATTCCCGCCGCCAGCTATTTTGGAGGGAGAATGTCAACCTGGATTTTCCCGCCGGGCAGTACAATGCATCCCTTGAAGCAGCTGGTTTTCATATCCAGCGCACGTTGCTTTGGATGAAAAGCGATGAAACCTTGCTGGATGAAAAGCGTAAATCTATCTGAAACGAGGCAACCTCATCCGGAATTTGGAAAAGAATGACACGGCTGCTCAAAAAAGAAAACTGAAAGTAGAAAGAAAGGAGATCAAAATGAAATTTATCCTCCGTCTGGCGATTAACATGGTGGCGTTGTACGTTGCCATCCTCCTGCTGCCGAACTATATCTTCCTTGAAGGCAGCAAGCTTAATATTATCTGGCTGGCCCTGATCTTCGGCCTGGTCAATGCTGTCCTGCGTCCGCCTTTCAAAGTGCTTTCCTGCCTGCTCATCGTTGTGACCCTGGGCCTGTTTACCCTGGTCATCAACGCCGTGCTCTTCGCCCTGACAGGCTGGATCGGCAGCCTCTGGCATGTTGGATTCAGTCTGGCAGACCCGTGGCTCTGGAGCGCTTTTCTGGGCTCGTTGATCACCACAGCGGTCAGCGTGGTGCTTAGCATGATCCTGCGCAATGAGTTGAAGGATCGCCGCCACAAGAAGCACGACTAGGAACCATCCAGGGGCTATCCCCGGAATATATGACACCGCAGGGACGTGTTTTGGCATGTCCCTGCGATATTTTTAAAATTTAAACAGGAACACCAGGTCGTTCACATTCGTCCCGCTAGGCCCCGGGGTGAGCAAATCCCCCAACTTTTCAAAAAAGGTGTGAGAATCATTCCGCTCGAGGAAATCGCCCGGATGCAAGCCCAACCTGGCGGCGCGCTGGAAACTCTCGCCGGTCACCACCGCGCCGGCGGCAGCCGTGGGGCCATCCTCCCCATCTGTTGCCAGCGTAACCAGCATGACCCCGGGAAAACCTGCCAGTTCGCTGACAGCTCCCAGGGCCAGTTCCGTGTTGCGCCCGCCCATGCCGCTGCCTTTCAAAATTACCGTTGTCTCGCCGCCCACAACAATACAGGCCGGCGCCGGGACCGGATCGCCGGTCAGCCTGGCCTGGCGCAGGAAAGTGGCAAGCTCGAAGGCAGCCTGGCGGGCCTGGCCCTGTAAATCGGTGCGTAACAAATATGGGTGGAATCCCTCCGCCTCGGCCTGTACCAGCGCAGCCTGGGCAGCCAGCAGGTTGCTCCCTACGATAATATTTTGGACTTTTGCGAAGACCGTATCGCCTGGCTTGGGTGTTTCGGGCGATGAATGCAGAGACTGGGTAATGGAAGTTGGGGTTTGATGCTCCAGGCTATATTTCGACAGGATGGCGAGAGCATCTGCGCGGGTGGATGGGTCGGGGGCAGTCGGGCCGGAGGCAATGGCCTCCAGCGAACTGCCGACCACGTCCGAGAGGATCAGGCTGACGATGGTTGCACCATTCGCCATCCTGGCTATTCCGCCGCCCTTGACCTGGTCCAGCCGGCGGCGCAAGGTGTTTATCTCGTCAATCCGCGCTCCACAAGCCAGCAGGCTGGAGGTCAGCGTTTGCATATCCGCCAGCGAAACCCCTTCCACCGGCGCGGTCACCAGCGCCGACCCGCCGCCAGAGATCAGGCAGAAGAGCAGGTCGTCCGGGCCGAGGGAGGAAACCAGTTCAACCGTTTTGCGTCCCGCCTCCAGGCTGCGCTCATCCGGGATGGGATGGCCGCCTTCGAGCACAGGAAATGGGAAATGAGGGCTGGTTGGAGCGTGTTTGGTGATGACCAGCCCGGTTGTTAGCCGTTCCCTTAGCAGTTCTGCCAGCGCCGCGCTCATGGCAGGCGAGGCTTTCCCCAGTCCCAGCAGAACCACGCGGCGGAATGATCGAAGATCGTATTCCCATCCGGCGATGGTGAGCCTGTCCCCCTCCCGCCGCACAAATCGCCACAGCGCCGCGCCCGGTTCCACGGCTGTGATCGCAGCCGCCAGGATACGGGTGATAGCTTCGCCCTGCGGCATGGCATGCAGGCTGGAACACCAGAAAGACTCAGCAGAAATCATGCTCGTATGATAGCATTAAATGGATACCCTTTGAA
>CAIKOL010000187.1 GCA_903829085.1 uncultured Anaerolineales bacterium
CGCTGGTGCTGGAATTGGCAGACAGGCATGCTTGAGGTGCATGTGCCGCAAGGCGTGAGGGTTCAAGTCCCTCTCAGCGCATCAAAACAAGAGCCGCCATCTGGCGGCTCTTGTATTATTAACTATTCTTCGATTTTCATCCTGTTTTCCAACCACCGCACGAAAGTGGAAAGGATCAAGGTCATGGACAGGTAGAGGAAGGCAACCACATTGTAGGTCTCCATGGCCCGGAAGGTGCCAGCGGTTCGCAACCGGCCTAATTGGGTCAGTTCATTGACTGCCAGGATACTCACCAGGGAAGAGTCTTTCAGACAGGCGATGAAGTCGTTACCGAGTGGGGGCAGGACGCGACGGATAGCTTGCGGCAGAACTATAAAGCGCATGCCCTGGAAGTAGGTCATGCCCAATGATTTGGCGGCCTCCATCTGCCCTTTACTAATGGATTGGATTCCGGCGCGGAAGACTTCTGCTTCGAAAGCCCCATATCCGAAGCCGAGCGCGATAATGGCGCGCCCTTCCTGGGTAACATCCCGGATGCTGAACGTGGCCAGTGTCTGAAGAAACCCACTGCTAGGAAGGAGAATCAATCCCCAGTTCCCTATGCTGGTGATTAATGTTACAAATAAAGGAAATATGCCATATGCGATATAGATAATAAGTACCAACAGTGGTATCCCACGCGCTATTTCTACATACAGCATAGATAAGTTTCGTAAAAACACATTTTTCGATATACGTGCCAGCCCGGTAGGCAAACCGAGGAGTGTAGCCAATAAGAATGAGAAAAAAGTAATCCGCAATGTAGTAATGATCCCCTGAATCAGGTAGAAAAATGTGCTTTGATAATTACTCGAGCCAATAATTAAAAAGACAAGAGTTGCGCCCGCAAGGCCCAGCACAATTGCCCACCAAGGCCATTTTGAGACATTTAATCCGGGGATTAGACCAGGGCGTTTACGATTCTCTAAGGATTCCATGAGCGGTCTCCATCAAATAGATAATTAATGGTTTGAATTGGCAGGATGGGGATTCTTCCCCCATCCTGCCAATGGTAGAAGCGGTCACCAACCTGGCTACTTAAGTTCAGTCTCAGCGGGATCTGCCAGACCCCATTTTTCGTTAATTGTTTTAAGTGTTCCATCATCATGCATGGAGCGCAGGGCAGCATTGACCGGAATTACTAGATCGCTGCCAGGAGGAAAAACGAAAGACAGCATATCTCCGGTCTGGACTGCACCGTCAGTCTTCAATTTGCCTGGATTTTCCTGCATGAAACCGGCTGCCACGGTATCGTCCAGAACGACCCCGTCAATATCTCCAGCAAGCAAAGCCAGGGTTGCTGCTCCAAAGTCAGAATAGGACAGGATTTGCTTACCGGGGAAGAATTCTGTCGCCGCGATGTAATTCGTGGTTCCAACTTGTGTTCCGACTTTTAGGTTCGTATCAGCTTTGAAATCATCCAGTGTGTGGGTATCGCTTGCTCTTACCAGCAATTGTTGCGAAACATAGGTGTACGGGATTGAGAAATCCACAGCCCAGTTACGCCCTGCCTTGAAAGTTACGCCATCAGCAAGTGCGTCATATTCTCCGGCCTGCATTGCAGCGAAGATGCCATCCCATGCGGCTTGTTTGAAATCCGGCACGCAATTGATACGCTTGCAGATTTCTGTAAAGACATCATAATCCCAACCCATGCCTTTATTTGTAGTTGTATCCAGGTAATTGAAGGGCGGGTAGGCATTTTCCACGGCAACCGTTATGGTCTTTCCAGCCAGATCGGGCAGGCCCGTTGTGTGACTTCCGCTACTGCTTTGGGTGGCAGCGGGTGTTCCGCAAGCCGTCAACACCATCGTGGCGACCACAAGGATACAACAAACAAGTGTTAACTTCTTCATCTCTTCTCTCCTTTTGCGAAATTTACCGCTTCTGAAAACACGGTTTAGAGAGCATTGTTCAATGCTCCAATGTGTTAAGGATAGACGAATTTCTAAAATAGTGCAAGAGGTTTGGGATAAGAGAATGACACTATTTTCTATTCGATCCTGTTATCTGAATCGCTTGTAGAGCGAAAGACTTCCGGGTATGAATGGCGCTAGGTAGCTTATTGGGTTTTCCCAGTGGAAAACATGCGTATGTTTGGCTGCCACTGTTTTGTGTTCAGTAATTTGATATAATCCATCCACTCACTCTTGATAGGAGATAAGTATGTCTACAATATTCCCGTCCCTTGAATGGCTGGAAGCCCTCAGCAGAAAATTGAACAGCGATGCGAAGTATGCCCAGATTGCAAGGAACTGGGAGGGCGACATGTGCGTAGTTATCGAGCCAGGCGGGCCTCTTCTAGAGAAACAACTTTACTACCTGGATCTTTGGCACGGCCAGTGTCGAAGAACGGAAATCCTGAAGGATCTTCCCTCTATCCGCCCAAAATTCGTTTTATCGGCAACTTACGATAATATTTCCCACATTATGAAAGGTGAACTTGATCCCATGCAGGCCATGATGACCCGCAAGCTCCAAGTAAAAGGGAGCATGGCTTACATGATGCGCAATGTACCGACCGTTCTGGATTTTGTCCGTTGTGCGCGGGAAGTGACTACGGAAATCCTTTCCTGACCATGCAGCCAATACTCAAAGTCAACCTGACCAGTGGGGAAACTACCGACTACATCATTCCGATTGAATGGGAGCGGGATTATCTGGGCGGCGCCTCACTAGCAGCGCGCCTTCTTTATACTGACCTTACGCAGAGCCTTGACCCTCTGGCGCCTGAATCACCGTTGCTTTTCTTAAATGGTCCTCTTTCTGGGACATCTGGTCCTACAGTGGGTCGGTTTGTGGTCTGCGGGAAATCACCAGCGACAAGATTGTGGGCCGAGTCCAATTGTGGCGGATTCTGGGGTACTGAACTTCGCTTTTGTGGCTATGATGGAATATGGATCACGGGAAAAGCTGAAAAGCCGATTTACTTGTGGATAAATGAAGGGCGACTTGAGATCCGCGAAGCAGCAGCAGTTTGGGGAAAAGATACTTATGAATCACAATCCATCATCAAGGGAGAGATTGGCATCCCAGGGGCCCATGTTCTGACAATCGGTCCGGCTGGAGAGAACGGTGTGTTATTTGCCGGCCTGTACTGCGACCATGGCCGGGCAGCCGGGCGTACCGGCCTGGGGGCAATAGCCGGATCAAAGAATCTCAAGGCCATTGCGGTCAAAGGGACAAAGAAAATTCCACTGTCGCGGCCTGAATTGTACGCCCCTTTGCGATCAATAGCAAACCATGCCCTAAGAGAAGATAATCTCAGTCATGTGTTCCATGAACTTGGGACTGCCAGTGTCGTGGATTATGCTGATTATTTGGGAGCCATGCCAAAAAAATATTTTCACAGTGGGATTTTTGAGGGAGCAGGGAAAGTTTCTGGTTCAACCATGGCTGAGACCATTCTGGCAGGTGTCAGTGCCTGTCACGCTTGTGTAATTGCATGCGGCCGGGTGGTGCGCCTGTATGATGGGGATAAACGAAAAGGGCCGGAATATGAAACGATTGTAAGTTTCGGTCCAAACTTGCTCAACGATGATCTGGCTGCCATCACCCGCCTGGGAGAGATTTGCGACCGATATGGAATGGATACCATCAGCGCTGGGGGTACGATTGGCCTGGCTTTTCATCTTTTTGAGAAGAAAGTGATCACAGAAAAAGATACTGGCGGTTTGTTCCTGCGCTGGGGGGATGTGAAGGTTGTTGAACAGCTGTTACAACTAACCGCACATTGCGAGGGGATTGGTGAATTTCTTGCCCAAGGGGCCAGACGATTCGGTCAGCATTTCGGATCAGAAGACGAAGCTGTGCAGGTCAATGGTCTGGAAGTTGCTTATCACGATCCGCGTGCCTTCTCGGGTATGGCACTCGTATATGCTACTTCGCCGCGCGGCGCTTGTCACAATCAATCTGAATATTTTGAAGTGGATATGGGTCAAGCCGATTCCAGTATCGGGTTGAAATTTTATGATCGCCAGGCCGGTGCGGAAAAATCAGCCAACGTGGCACGTCATCAGGATTGGACAACCGTATTCAATGCACTGGTGATGTGCATTTTTGCTAATATCCCAGCTGAAACAGTTACGGAATTGGTAAATGCTGCTTGTGGTCTGGACTGGGATGTGGATGACTTGATTAGGTCCGGTGAACGCGCCTGGAATCTTAAACGAGCCATCAATAACCGCCTGGGCCTGACACAAGTAAATGATAAATTACCGAAAGCACTACTTGAACCCTATAAGGATGGGGGTTCGGCTGGATATGTTCCGCCTATTGCAGAAATGCTCGCAGTATATTATAAAGTTCGCGGCTGGGATCCAATCACCGGCCGGCCAAGCCGCGAGAAATTACAAACCCTTGGGCTGGAAGATGTCGCAACGGATATTTGGGGTTAATTATTCTTGGAGTGGCTTTTCGAAGACCCAGTGAGACCTACCTATTTATGCACTCAAATGGAATTCTAATAACACATTGTTAGAATGGTAGGAATGAGAACGGAGGTTTTTAAATGAATCTGGTTTCTGTTTCAGAAATGCGTGGTGTGGAGCGTGATGCTGACGCCAACGGCCTGACTTACGATATGATGATGGAAAATGCTGGGCATAATCTATCCCGAGAAATTCTACAATTGGCTTATGCCCACGATGATGAGGAAGATATTCAGGTGCTTGGATTTGTCGGACCAGGCAACAATGGCGGAGATACGTTGGTTGCTTTGACGCATTTGGCTGAAAAAGGCTGGAAGGCACGTGCTTATCTCATCAGGCGCAAAGCTGCCGGCGATCCGCTTGTCAAACGGTTGGAAGCTGTGGATGGAGAAATCTACCTGGCTGAAATGGATGCTGATTTCCAACAACTTACCGCTTTTCTGGAAACTACTGATGTTGTTTTAGATGGCGTTCTGGGCACAGGTTTCAGACAGCCCTTGAAACCTGAGATTGGCAAGGTATTGAGGGCGGTGAAAACAATCCTGGGGACGATTGATTGGCAGCCTTTTATTGTTGCTGTAGACTGTCCATCCGGTATCGATTGCGATACGGGGGATGCAGCTGAAGAATGCATCCCAGCCGATGCAACGGTTACGCTGGCTGCTGTAAAACAGGGGATGCTTAAGCTCCCGGCATTTGATTTGATTGGCGAATTACGAGTCGCGGAAATCGGCATACTTAATGAATTGAAATCCTGGCAGGCATTAAATAACGAAGTTGCCAATGAAAGCATGGCTGCAAATCTTTTTCCTGCCCGCCCGACGGATGCACATAAAGGAACATTTGGCACAGCACTTATTGTAGCCGGGTCGGTTAATTACACCGGTGCGGCCCTACTGGCAGGCAAAGCCGCAGCTCGTATCGGGACTGGTCTGGTCACTTTGGCTGTCCCAGCACCTCTGCACATGGTTCTGGCAAGCGCCTTCCCTGAGGCAACTTGGCTACTGTTGCCACATGAAATGGGCTCAATCGCCTCTGGGGCTGCAGATGTGGTAAAGGAAAACCTGGAACGCGCCTCAGCGCTTCTGGTAGGCCCAG
>CAIKOL010000188.1 GCA_903829085.1 uncultured Anaerolineales bacterium
GAGCCAGCCGAGACCCAAGCAGATAAAAGGGACCCGGCAGTTACAGTGCAGGCTTCCGAGCTGGACGAATAAGGAAAAGAGACACTATCAGGTTGGAGGGTGGCAGGAATTAATGTAGTGATCGGTGTGTGAGCTGCGCGGGCTCGTCCACCCACAGGGCAATTTGTCAGGTAACTGCAGTTCCCAACAATGATTGACCCGGCGAAAAACAAAACCAGAGCCACCAGGATAAAGCCCAGAATAAACACCGTTGTCTTAAAATGACGTATCATAAAATTCATTCCTCCTCACCTGAAGGGGAGAGTTGGCTGGTCTCACTTCAACGTCCTTACGAAATTCACCACGTCCCAGCGTTCACGAACGGTCAAGTTCTCATTCAAGGCTGGCATTTTACCAGGTACACCGGTGGAAATAATGAAGAAGATCCCGCCATCAGTGAATGACTGGATCGGGAAACTGGTCAAGTCATAAGGTTTGTTCTTCAAGTGGGAGGCCACAGGTCCATCCCCCTTGCCCGACTTGCCATGGCAAACAGCGCAATTGAGGCTGAACAGCTCGGCTCCGCGTGCGGTGGAGGTCGCATCAGACGGCACCGGGTTCGAGGGTACGCCCACAAGCTGATTGTAGGCTGCCCCTTCCACAGGGAGGGCGTCGGTCGCAACCGGCAATGGCTGAACCATGGGTTGAAAAGCCGGCTGGATCTCCATGAAGGTGACCCAACTGATCTTGAACACATCATAGGCAAACATCTCTATGACCACCACGGCGATCAATAGAACCAGCCCGGCGATGATCAGTCTTTTAAAGGCAGGGTTCATAGCGTCTTTGCCTCCACAGGCTTGACCTGCTCCGCGCCTAGTGTGCGCATGGCTTCTTCGAATTGGGCCTGCATCCCGATCGGACAGGGGAAAACCACGGCAATCTTGCCATCGCTGATTTCCTGAACATACATGACCGGCTCATACGAGGGAAACCGGCCGGCCAGGAACAAACCCACGAAAGCCGTTCCCATCAACCCCAGCATGGTCAACTCAAAGCCAATGATAAAAAAAGGAGGGATCGGGAAGACCGGTTGGCCGCCCACCACAAGTGGATATAATCCCGGAATTCCGAAAATCAGGAACAAGGCAGCCACCAGCCCGATCATGGCCCCACCCAGCGCCAGGCGGGGAATGAATGTCGGAAGCCTGGGGCGGCCCAGGACCTCGTGGCTGAACGGAATGCCGGAGATGACATTCAGCTCGTCGTCCGAAATACCCATCTCATGCAACTTATCAATGGCACTGACAGTCGGGTCAATTTCCGTAAAAAGGGCCAAAAGAGTCAAAGTATCAGTCATATTGCATTCCTCGCTTAATCCACCTCACTGGCGGACGGTATCACAGCTTTGCCGATTTTACGCAAGATGTGGGCGCTCTGTCCCTCCTGGACTTCCCAGACCGGCACCAAGGGAATCAAGCGGGAGGCCAGCAGATACAGCAGCATGAACAGGGCAAAGGTGCCAATCGTGAGGGGAATCTCGATGGATGGTTTATACAGCCGC
>CAIKOL010000189.1 GCA_903829085.1 uncultured Anaerolineales bacterium
AGCCTTGTTGGTGAAGGTGACCGCCAGCATCTGGTAGGGACGCACGCCTTCATGGGCGATGAGGTAAGCCACGCGCTGGGTGAGGACGCGGGTCTTGCCGGAGCCGGGGCCGGCCAGCACCAAGACAGGTCCGGCGCCAGCCGTCACAGCCTGGCGCTGCTGAGGGTTGAGTTTGTCGAGGAAATCCATGGAAGATTATAGAGAACAGATGATCAGAGAGGAGAGAGCAGGGGCACGACCTATTGTGCCCCTGCATAAAGATTACTTTAATTCCGAGGTGCAGTGCGGGCAGCGGGTGGCCTGGATGGGGATGGTGGTGAAGCAGTACGGGCAATCCTTGGTGATCGGGTCGGCCACGACGGGGGCGGGCTTTTTCTTCAGGTTGTCGATGGCCTTGATCATCAGGAAAATAACGAAGGCAATGATAATGAAGTCAATGACGTTATTAATGAAGTTGCCGTAGGTGACCGTGGCTTTGCCGAGGGTGAAGGACAGGGCGGTGAAATCAACCCCACCAATGATCAGGCCGATCAGCGGCATGAGGATGTCGTTGACCAGGGATGAAACAATCTTGCCGAATGCGCCACCGATTATGACGGCGACGGCCAGGTCAATGACATTGCCGCGCATTACAAAGGCTTTGAATTCTTTCAGCATAGGGATCTCCTTCTATATAATATAAATTGGATTATGGGTAGCCTGTCAATGAGTGTGGGGAACCCTCCCGGTTCATTGAGAGGATGCGACCACGGGTAGCATTGTACCGTCAGGGTAGGGGACTGTCAACGAAAGGCACACTCTGTTGTATAATCTTGCGCAATGGCCCGATTTCGAGTGATGGCATCTTATATGAACAGTCCCGATGCCTGTGCGGGACAGGGAGGATGATCGTGTTCTTTCGCCGTAAGCTCATTTTTCTTTGCGGTCCGATCTTCGGACTGTTACTTCTGGTTGCCTGCGGCCAGAAGCCCCCCACTGCCACCCCCCTGCCAACACGCGAGCCGACGCTGACTGCCACCCCGGTGCCGCCGCGTGCGTTGACCGTTTGCCTGGGGCAGGAACCGGCCAGCCTGTATCCGCTGGACAACCCTTCGCTGGCCGCGCGCAGCGTGCTGGCGGCAGTCTACGACGGACCGATCGACACGAATTCCTACGGATACCAGGCAGTGATCCTGAGCCGTTTGCCAAGCCTGGCGAACGGGGACGCCCAACTCTTCCAGAAGTCAGTGTATGTGGGCGACGAGGTGGTGGACGCCAGCGGCATGCCGGTGACACTGGGGGTGGGGGTGAAGGTACGCCCGGCGGGCTGCCAGAGCGATGCATGCGTGATCAAGTATGACGGGACTTCCGAGATCCAGATGGACCAGATGCAGGTTACTTTCAGCCTGCTGCCCGGCCTGACCTGGTCGGATGGCGAAGCCCTGACGGCGGATGATTCAGTGTACGCCTTCCAGTTGGGGGCTGACCCGGCCTCCCCGGGTTCCCAGAACCTGATCTACCCCCGCACCCAATCCTATGAAGCTGTGGACGAGACCACCGTGCAGTGGTGGGGGAAACCCGGCTTTGTGGACCCCACCTATTTCACCAATTTCTGGTCACCGCTGCCCAGGCACCTGTGGAGCCAGTTCACGGCTGCCCAACTGACCGAGGCGGATGTGTCTGCCCGTACCCCGCTGGGCTGGGGTGCTTATGTGATCCAGGACTGGGTGGCGGGTGAGACCATCACCCTGACGAAGAACCCGCATTATTTCCGCGCCGGGGAGGGCCTGCCCAAGTTTGACATCCTTATTTTCCGCTTTGTCCCGGACCCGGGCACGGCCATCAGCGACCTGCTGGCTGGCACGTGTGACATCCTGGACCCCAGCATCCGCCTGGATGGGCAGGTGGGAGTGCTGCGCTCGATGGCAGGGCAGAACCAGTTGCAGGCTTTATTCACGCCTGTGCCGGTGATGGAAGAACTGGCGTTCGGCATCCGGCCGGCGTCTTATGATAATGGATACAACCCCGGGAGCGACCGGGTGGATTATTTTGGGGATGTGCGTGTGCGCCAGGCGATGGCCCTGTGCCTGGACCGGGCGCAGGTGGTGAAAGATGTGCTTTCGGGCCTAAGCAGTGTTCCGAATTCAACCCTGCCGCCGGGGCATCCGCTTTACAATTCCAGCGTGGCAGCCTATTCATTTAATATCGCGGCCGCCAGCAGCCTGCTTGAGCAGGCAGGCTGGAAGGATGTGGACAACGACCCCTCCACGCCGCGCGAGGCCTGGGGAGTGGCGGGGGTTGCCTCTGGGATGCCCTTCGAGATCAATTACGTCACCACCAACGCCGTGCAGCGCCAGCAGGTGAGCACCATCCTGGCAGCTGGCCTGGCGCAATGCGGGATCAAGGTGGATGTGCAATTCCTGGACGCCAATACCCTTTATGCGCCCGGCCCGGACGGAGTGCTTTTTGGACGGAATTTTGACCTGGCTGAGTTCGCCATGTACAGCACCGGGATCGAGACCCCCTGCGACTGGTACACCAGTTCCGAGATCCCCAACAGCGCCAACGCCTGGGTGGGGACAAATGTGAGCGGGTACAGCAATCCAGCCTTCGACGCAGCCTGCCTGGCGTCGCAGCAATCCCTGCCGGATGACCCGGCGCACGCGGCGGCATATAACCAGGCTCAATCCATTTTTGCGAACGACCTGCCGGTGATCCCACTCTACTGGCGGGTCAATACAGCCGCGGTGCGGGCTGACCTGTGCCATTTTTCCCTGGACCCAACGGCTGCCAGCAGCCTGTGGAATATAGAGGCGTTTGACAGCGGGGCGGGCTGCCAGCCGTAAAGGGGTTGTTTTAAGGTTTGAAGAGGGGCACTTGACTTTTTGTGTTTCTTGTGTTAATCTTCCATTAACTCTTCTGGTATTTCACCCAAATTCCAGGGATAAAATCTATTAAGCGAAGGAGGTGATTCTCGGGAATAACCTCAAGTTGTTTGGTGTGTTCAATTAATTCACCCTAACCTGTTCAACTAATTTTGTTTGGAGGAGAAAGACAATGTCTCGAAATCGCATTACGATGGTCATTGGCTTAATGGTGGCTTTCACCATGGTGCTGGCTTCCTGCACCCCGGCCACGACCACACCCCCGGCTGTTGTAGCTACCTCAGCGCCGACTGCAGTACCACCCACAGCAGTGCCGGCACGCCACGGCGGCTTCCTTGACCAGATCGTCTTCTCGGTTGTGTCAAGTGATTCTGCCATTACTCAGATCCAGGCTGGCGCGATCGACGTGTATGCCTACGCCCTGAGCTCGGCGCAACTGGCCGCCATCCAGGCAGCCAATCTGAAATACGCTTCCGTGCTTGGCACCTATTACGACATCATGTACAACGGCGCCAACTGCACCGATGCCACTGTCTTGAACCCCTTTGCCGATCGCAAGATCCGCGAGGCCACGAACATGTTGTATGACCGCAACTACATCAACCAGGAGATCTACGCTGGCGGCGGTCTGCCCAAGTTCTTCGCCATTCAGACCAACGGGATCGACTATGCCGACCTGGCAGATGTAGCCCGCGGCCTGGAGGCCAAGTACGCCTTCAACGAAGCCAAGGCCATTGCAGACATTGCAGCCGAGATGAACACCATTGCCGGTGTTACGATGGGCGCAGATGGCTTCTGGCAATATAAGGGCGCAACCATCAAACCGATCTTCCTCGTCCGCCAGGACGGTGATGGCACCCGCAAGCCGATGGGTGACTATGTTACCGCCCAGTTGAAGAAGGCTGGTTTCGATATTGACGAACAGTACAAGAAGTCTTCCGAAGCTGGTCCCATCTGGCAGCGCACTTCTGTCGAATGCCAGTGGAATATCTACACCGCTGGCTGGATCAACAACGGTATCGAACGCGATGCCAAGGGCGATTTCCAGCAGATGTACCTGCCCGACAGCGTCCAGGGCATTCAACCCTTCCTGTCGAACGTGGCTGATCCCACCTTCCAGCAGGTAGGCGATGACCTGGCGAATGCCAAGTTCACCACCATCCAGGCGCGGCATGACCTGATGGTGCAGGCCCTGAGCCTGTCCATGCAGGACTCCCTGCAGGTCTTCATGATCGATACCCGCAGCTATGCTCCTTACCAGACCAACATGGAAATCTCTGGAAACCTGGCCAGCGGTATTGAATCCGGCGAGATCGGCTTCTACACTGCCCGCTTCGTTGGACAGGAAGGCGGCACGTTGAAGTGGGGCGAGACCGACCTCTTCACCGAGCCATGGAACCCGATCGCCGGCAGTAACTGGGCCTGGGACCAGGGCGCCATTAACGCCACTTCCAGCGGTGCCTTCATGCCCGATCCTTACACCGGCCTGCAATGGCCGCTGCGCGCTGAGAAGGCTGAACTGACCGTACAGACCGGCCTGCCAATCTTCAAGTCGCTCGACTGGATCACCCTGACCACCGCCGATAGTATTGCAGTCCCGGCGGATGCCTGGGTTGACTTTGACGCCACCACGCAGACCTTCAAGACCGCCGGCGATGGCATCACCGCCAAGATCAAGAGTGTCATTTATTACCCGGCCGACATGTTCAACACGGTCACCTGGCACGATGGCTCCAAGCTGTCGGTTGCCGACTTTGTCATGAGCATGATCGAATGGTTCGATCGCGCCAAGCCGGAAAGCGCCATCTATGACCCGCAGGCTGTTCCTAACTTCGAATCCTTCATGTCGTCCTTCAAGGGCGTCAAGATCGTTTCGACCAACCCGCTTGTCATTGAGACCTACTCCGACAACTACCAGCCGGATGCTGAGCTGGACATCACCACCTGGTGGCCAAACTACACTTATGGCGAGGCACCCTGGGATGTGATCGCGATCGCCAACCTGTCCGAAGCAGCCGGTGAAACCGCTTACTCCGCCGACAAATCCGCCACAGCGAACATCGAGCAGACCAGCTTTGTGGGCGGCCCGACCCTGGCCATCCTGGCCAAGTACCTGGACCAGGCCATTGCAGCGAATACCATCCCGTATGCTCCCACCATGGGCGCCTACCTGACCGCGGCCGAGGCCACGGCCCGCTATGCCAGCCTGAAGACCTTCTACACCGATCGTGGTCATTTCTGGGTTGGCACCGGCCCGTACTACCTGTACAAGGCCTTCCTGGTTGAGAAGTCGCTCATCCTGCAGACCTACCCGGCCTTCCCGGATACTGCGGACCGCTGGAGCAACTTTGCCGCACCGCAGTTCCCGGTGGTTGATATTACCGGGCCTTCCGGCTCGGTGAAGATCGGCTCCGATGCCACCTTCAACGTTGCGATCACCTTCAACGGGCAACCGTACGCATCGGCTGACCTGAAGATGGTCAAGTACATCCTGTACGATGCCACCGGCACAGTCGTGAAATCCGACATGGCCACCCTGGCTTCGGAAGGCAACTACCAGGTGGTACTGCCCGCAGCTGTTACCTCCCTGCTGGCGGCTGGTTCCAACAAGCTCGAGATCGCGGCTGTATCCAATCTCGAGGCTGTCCCGACCTTCCAAGCGGTTCAATTCGTCACCGCTCCGTAAGCCTTTGGAGCGATGAAGTAAGCTAATGTAATAAAAATAGGGGCAAGGGTGCAAGCCCTTGCCCCTATTTATCAAAGCTTTTGCGAGGAAAAATATGGAAGCTGGTTCCCAGCCTGGTTCCCAGACCGTCAAGAAATCATTTGGCTCGAGCACCTTCGTGCGGGTGATGAAATACACCGGTGTCAGACTGGTGGTCCTTTTTATCACCGTGGTGGTCGCCATCTACCTGACCATCCTGATCGCCAACATGGGGGGCTATGTGGATACGATGATGCGCTCCGAGATCGAATATAACGTGACGCAGCAGGTAGCCACCAACCCGAGTGCCCGCAGTATGACCACGGCACAGAAACAAAAGATGGCGCAGCAAATGATCGCCCTGGAGATACAACGGCGCGGCCTGGACCTGCCGCTGGCAGTGCGCAACGCCCGTTACCTGACCGATGCATTGACCCTCAACCTGGGGCACGC
>CAIKOL010000190.1 GCA_903829085.1 uncultured Anaerolineales bacterium
CTCCAGCCGGCGCGGCGACCAGGGCAGCAGCCGGTCAACCGGGTTGTACTGGGCCAGGTATTCTTCGTAGGCCGGGATCCAGTCTTCGGGCAGGGTCAACTTGCGTTCCTTGTAACGGTTGGCCGGGCTGGCATAGCGGATAAAGACATACGGCTCGCCGGGAGACTCCAGGTCGATGTGATTGAGATGGATGCCCAGGCACTCCGACTTCTTGATGCCGGTGGCCAGCAACAGCGCCAGCAGGGTATACGGGCGGGCATCCGGGTGGCTGGCGCGCCGGGAACGGTCGGCTGCCAGCAGAACGGCCTCGATCTCCGCTTCGCTCAGCACCTCGGGTACCGGGCTGAGTACTGAATGCTGGACAACCTTCTCGGCCGGGTCCACCAGGAGAGCACCGCCTTTTTGCAGCCAGCGGAAGAACGATTTGATCGCAGTCACGCGCCGGGCCAGCGTCTTGGGCGAACAGGGCACGTTGCGCTCGTGTTCCAGCCAGTGCAGGAAGGTGTTCAGGTCGCTGGTGGTGATGGCTCCCAGGCTGCGATCGGGGGGCAGGGCCTGGGTCAGCAGACGCACATCAGACAGGAAAGCCTTGACGGTGTTGGGGGAGCGCCCCTGGTCGTTAAGATAGAATTCCCAGGCATTGATGGCCGGGATGAGACCGGTTTGGGCGGTCAGGTGGGCAGTGGGGGATTCGGACATGAGAATCTCCTTTCAGATGGAATGATTCGGCACGTATACTTCGTATAGTTTAGCGTATATAAGCGACATTGTCAAACGACGTATGCAGCCTAATCATCGTTTTGTCACGGATTCCTCAAAGTCCGAAATCTTGAATGTTCCCACCTCCTCTCGTGCAGAGGGAAGAGGATCCTGGGGAGTTGGTGCACGGCTGTGTCGTGCACCAACTCCCCAAACCCTTACTTTGAGAAAACACTGTCGTTTTGTTGTATTTCATAAAAAAACCTTGTATACTGATGTAGTCTGTTCTTCTTTTTTACTGGAGGTGAATATGGCGGAAAAAACATACCTTCAACCAATTGCGCGTATTTTTCGTTTCATTATCCTGATCGTTTTGATCGTCAACCTTCTCGGCTGCAATTTACCTTCAGCGGGGGAAAATGCTGCTGCCACCCCGCAAAGCTATACGGGTTCTGGCCTGGACGTGATCGTTGTCTTGATGAAACATACCTTGCAGCCCATGTGCCCGACTTTTCAGGATTGCCAACCCTGGTGGCCGATAATGATGATCCAGAAGTTAGTGCCTCCCCGTCACACTGCTACAGAGTATGAGGCGATTTTGGATGCCAGGCTGAACAAGTATTTCCAGCAAGTGACTTATGGGCAGGTTCACTTCAACTTTCATGTATTGGTCAATCCCGATAGCTCCGACGGTTGGTGGGATGCACCCCATGCGCTTTGGGAGTTCAACAAAGGAACAGCAACCTACATGGGTGACGCGGTCTTGATCGCTTCCCGGGCAATGGGTGCTGACCTCAATAATTACAGCCGCTTACTGGTCATTCAAAATATTGCGGTTTTTGGTGGGCAGGATTGCTCTGTTCACATGCCCACCCCTTTTTATCCCGAATTCTGCGAGTTCCCAATTGATAATGGGGGCATCATAAAAATGAATGTCAGTGAAGTTTCCATGAATGAGACGGATGATTTAATGATTCCCACCATAGGCCACGAACTGGGTCACATGCTCGGGGCGCCCGATGAATACTACGGTAAGTCGATCGGGACAGCCGGCTGGGATCTGATGGGAAATGATCCGTATCGCTTTAATCATTTCAGTGCCTGGACGAAACTGGACCGGGGATGGCTCTCCTGGACGGAGAACACAACCAGATTGTGTTCGGACGGTTCTTGCGAGGTCACCACCGCCCTGGATCCCCTTGAGATCAAGGGCAATAATGCGCTCCTGATCCCCTACAATGAATCGCCCAATTTCGTCGGGTTGATGGCTGAATGCCGTAAAAAGATCCTGGGAGATGAAAATATCTACGAAGAGGGGGTGTTGTTGACCACAACCAATCCTTATTACACTGCTTCCCAGGGTACCATCGTCCAGGTGAAGAGTCCGAACAGCAATCCTTATGGGGTACTCGCACCAGGTCAGGAATATTATGATAGCAGCCGCGACATACGAATAACGAATATTTCTCAGCCTGGCGACCAAGCCTGCACAATCAAAGCATCGCGTAATGCCCCCGTGGTGCCGGACCTCAACATCCTCCAGGACTCGGCTCAAGCCGGGGAAAACTTTACCACTTACATGTCCCGGGATATCTGGATTGATAATATTTTAAATGGTTTTGGGATATTCCAGCAATCTGAGCCTCAGGAGCTAATCTGGGCTTACGCAGATGGTTGGCCGGATAAAATGGTGTCCTATCATCGCCCGCTTGGAACTGGGGATCCCATCTGGCAAAACCATCAAAACGTGATCGGTTTTCTCGTCCACAATAGTGGACTTGCAACCGCAACAAATATCAAGGTGGATGTCTATGTACGTCAACCCCTGGCTGTCACGGTTCAAAACACGAACTGCGGTGCAGCATCCAATTTAACCTCACCCAGCCTGGATTACCTGCCTAAACTTATCGGTTCAGTGACAATTTCTCACCTGGGTCCCAAAGAGTCTTACCGGGGAGAGGTGGTTTGGTCCCCGGAAACACGCGCGCCGGCGGAGATCGAAGTGACCATCGAAGATTACCCCGGCGAAAGCGACCTCAGTAATAATACCGCTTATGAAACCTATACTACCTTTACTCACAACCCGGCCTCGATGGAAAATAAACCCTCCGAGATGACCGCCCTCCAGGTGACCCTCTCTGAGGATTGCACGGTGGGTCTGCCGTATATCGCCATGCCCATACCCGACCCTAATTCTGCAAGTTGTAATTGGATCTTCGAAGCTGAACCTGCGAGAGGAGTGATCCAGCCTGGGGAGACCGTCAACTTCAACCTGCTTGCCAAGCCATCTGAAGCAGGTATTCCTGGGGATGCATGTTCCATGGGATTCGGCGTGTTGATGCCCGGCGAAAACGAATTCGAGACGGTCGGCGGCTTCGCCTTCCAGGCTGGCGTGGTCTCTCCGGCTTCCATCTCCTGCAACGCGCCGCAGGCAGCCGCCGCACTGGGCGCACCGTTGACCATCACGGGCAGTCTTGACCCGGCTCTGGTTGCAACGATCGCACTGGAATATATCGATCCGGCTGGAGCCTCCACGGTTCAGAATGTGGAGACAGGCTCGGGCGGGGACTACCAGGATGGTTTCACCCCGTCCTTGCCGGGTCCATGGGTGGTGCAGGCCTTCTGGCAGGGCGATGAAACGCATGCCGCGGCAGAATCAACCCTCTGCCGGTTCACAGTTGCGGATACGTCCACCCCCACGCTGACGGTTGGAAATAACACCAACTGCCGCCAGGGACCTGGTACGTTGTATGGCGCCTTGGGCTACGCGACTGCCGGGGTGCCAATACCAGTGACCGGCCGCAACAGTGACAGTTCATGGTACCAGGTACAGTTATCCGCCGCCAATCTGTGCTGGGTGGCAGCGAATACGGGCACCCTTGCGGGTGACCCGTCGCACCTGCCTGTCATCGCCCCGCCTCCACTTGTGCCGACGATTACGCCCACCGGTATTCCGGGAGCGCCGTATTGCAGTCAATTCGCCATCATGGAGTGCAAAGAATTTCAATCCGCGACCTGCAAATGGGACGATGCCAGCAGTACTTGCATTAGTAAATAGGATGGTTAAACTGGGGGTTGGGGTGTTTCAGGGCGGCTAAGTTGCCCTGAAACACCCCAAGATCTTTTTTTGCCGTTGCGGGGGTCAGGGTGTAGGGTTTACACGGCTTGCGGACTTTACCAACCCCTGGCGGCCTCGAAGGAACCGCTTGCCAATTTCAGTCACTCTCGTTATAATATGCCCTCGCAATCGGGCGGGTAGCTCAGTTGGTTAGAGCACTGCTTTGACATAGCAGAGGTCGTAGGTTCGAGCCCTATTCCGCCCACTGGGTCACCTGTCAGTGACCATGAATAAAGAAACGCTTTGACCGGGACGAGTACGCGCCGGGCAGGCCGACAGGGAGAGCAGACCGTTGATTGAGAGTCTTCTCCGGCAGGCAGCGCAGAAAACCACCCGCGAGCGGGATGCAGAACGCAGAGACGAAGTGTGCTTCGCACTTGCAAGTAAGCCCAACGGCTGGCCCCGTTATCAGCCCCAGGAGATGTCCTGAAAATAACGGGACAAATCGGGTGGAACCGCGTGATCGCGCAAGCGCTCTCGCCCCGAATTCGGGCGAGGGTTTTTTTATTTACCAGGAGGTTGCCATGACGGAAGATCACACCCTCACTTCCCGGCGACCCGGAGAGCACTAGCCGCATTCCGGGATCGCCCCTCCCATCTGCGGCCAACAGACTCGCAATAAGCAAGGAGAACATTATGTCCGACCAACCTGAAGAACGCTATGAAGATTCACAACTTTACCGCATCCGCCACTCGGCTGCCCACGTCATGGCCCAGGCAGTGCTTGAATTCTACCCGGAGACCAAATACACCATCGGTCCGCCAGTCGAGAATGGTTTCTACTATGACTTTGACCTGCCCCAGCCCATCGTATTGGAAGACCTGGCAAAAATAGAAAAGCGCATGCGCCAGATCATCGCCGCCGGGCACCCCTTTGTCAAGAAGGTTGTTTCCGCCGCAGAGGCCCGCCAGGTGTTCAAGGATCAGCCCTACAAGCTGGAACTGATCGACGGGCTGGAGAAAGGCGGGCTGGACGAGTACGGCTACCCGCTGGCTGAAAAGCCGGAGATCTCGCTCTACCAGAGCGATACCTTCACGGACCTGTGCCGCGGCCCGCACGTTGAAAATACGCGCCAGATCAACCCGGCGGCGTTCAAGCTGACCTCCATCGCCGGGGCCTACTGGCGCGGCGACGAGCACAACAAGATGCTCACGCGCATCTACGGCACAGCCTGGCGCACGCCCGACGATCTCAAGAACTACATCAAGCTGCTCGAAGAAGCCAAGGCGCGCGACCATCGCAAGCTCGGCAAGGAACTGGAAATATTCTTCTACGACGAGGAAGTTGGCCCCGGTCTGCCGCTCTGGCTGCCGCACGGTGGCGTCATCATCGAGGAACTGGAACGGCTGGCAAAAGAGATGGAGGAAAAGGCAGGTTATCTGCGGGTGCGCACCCCGCACCTGGCAAAGGAAGACCTGTTCCTGCATTCCGGCCATCTGCCCTACTATGCCGAGTCGATGTACCCCCCCATGGAACTCGAAGGCACGAAGTACTACGTCAAGCCGATGAACTGCCCGATGCACCACAAGATCTACGGCTCCAAGCCGCGCTCCTACCGCGACCTGCCCATCCGCCTGGCAGAATATGGCACCTGCTACCGCTATGAGAAATCCGGCGAGTTGTTCGGCCTGATGCGCGTCCGCTCGATGCAGATGAATGACGCCCACATGTACGTGACCGAAGACCAGTTCGAGCAGGAGTTCATGGGCGTGATCGACCTGTACAAGAAATACTTCGATCTGTTTGGCATTGAGAAATTCATCATGCGCCTCAGTCTGCATTCGAAAGAAGGACTGGGTAAAAAATTTATTGATAACGAGCGCCTGTGGTTGAAGACGGAAGACATGGTGCGGCGTGCCATGACGAACGGCGGTGTGCCTTTCAAGGAAGTCCCCAATGAAGCCGCCTTCTACGGGCCAAAGATCGATGTCCAGATCTGGTCAGCCATTGGGCGCGAGTTCACCCTGGCCACCAACCAGGTGGACTTTGCCCAGCCCGATCGCTTTGGCCTGAAGTACATGAGTAAGGATGGGGTCGAGGAGACGCCGCTCTGCATCCACCGCGCCCCGCTCAGCACGCATGAGCGCATGGTCGGCTTCCTGCTGGAGCACTACGCCGGTAACTTCCCGGTCTGGCTTTCACCGGAACATGTGCGCGTCATCCCCATCACCGACCCGCAGAACGAATACGCCGAGGGCATTGTGCGCCAGTTACGCGACCTGGGCATCCGCGCCAGTGCGGATACCAGTTCCCAGCGCATGAATGCCAAGATCCGCGCCGCCCAGTTGATGAAGGTGCCCTACATGCTGGTGGTGGGTGAGAACGAGGCCCAGGCCGGGCAGGTCTCGCTGCGGGTGCGCGACGGCTCGCGCGCCGACAATATCCCCCTGGCAGAGTTCACGGCCCGCGCCCTGGACCGGATTGCAAAGCGTTCCAGCGAGATGTAAGAAAATACAAAAAGACGGAGAGCTGTGAGGCTCTCCGTCTTTTTTATCAACCAGGGTGGGATTATTCTAATTGAACGTTATGATCCCTTTTTGGCACGCGGCTTGCGTTCCGGTTCCGCTGCAGGAGAGGCGGGTTCGGGTGCGATCGGGGCCTCCGGTGCGACAGCCGGGAGAACCGGGGCGGCTGCAGGCACGAACGGCGCAGGTACGATCGCCGCAGGCGCCAGCACTGCCTGTACTCCGAAGCGGGTCATCAGGACTGCACCCAGCCCGGCCACCAGCACCAGGAATGGTACCAGCCAGCCCACACAATTCAACACCGGGATGCCTGTCAGGGCGTTTGCCACCAGGGTCAGGCTGAAGACGCCCAGCCCCGCCGAGAAGGCCGGGTGCCAGTTCTGGTGGATGGCTGCAGTAAAGCGCTGCCCGATCTCGTAGCCGATGGCGATCCAACCGAAGACTCCGGCCGCGAACAGGGCCACCACCGCCACCAGCGCCACCGGGATAAGGATCAGCGTGACCGTCAGCAGCAGCAGCGCTATGGGAGCCAGCACGATCGTCAGCAGGCCCAGTCCACCCGCGGTCAGTGGTTGCGCCATCACGGCATGGGCCACACGGTCCGCTTGCGGTGCCAGGAACAGCATCACCAGCATGGCCAGCACTGCCAGGCCCAGCGCCTGTCCGAAGGCATTGAACAGGGTGCCGAATGGGTCAAAATTAATATGGATGTTCGGCGTTGCCGGCGTGGCGGGAGTGCTGGGGGTGACCGGATTACCGCCGTTGCTTCCACTCCCAATCAGGGAGGTGGCGGTGTTGTACACCTGTCCATCGATCTGGGCGCCATCCGCGCGTAGAAGCGAAGCCCCCACGGTGGTCAGGTTGCCATGCAGATGCGCACTTGCACCCACGGTCACCGTGCCTCCGGTGACAGCCACGTCGCCGCTCACTTCGCCATTGGCCACCAGGCTGCCGCCGAACAGCACCACATTGCCGTTCACCATTGAACCCTGTTCGAGCGTGGCGGTTCCGCCAAAGACCAGCAGGTCGCCGACCAGCGTATCCCCACTTTTCAGGGTGTAGGACTGGCCGAAGATTACCTGTCCATCAAAAGAACCGCTTTTGGCGGCTGCCGTCTGCAGCGGCACGAAGACCAGCATTGCCAGTAAAACAAGCGAAATGATCCTTGCA
>CAIKOL010000191.1 GCA_903829085.1 uncultured Anaerolineales bacterium
AGGAAGGTGTGCATGCGGCTGTGCGTTTTGATGTAATTGCATAAAATCGTATGGCGCGGTTTGAAGAACCGGCGGTACATGTGCGGGCTGATCAGCGGGCCGGTGTTCATGCCCAGGTCATCGCCGAGCCGGATGATATCCACCACATCGCCCACCGCCCGGCAGATCTTTTCCAGGGAAGCCAGGTGGCGTTCCATCAGCGCGTCCAAAAAGCGTTCCACCTCCAGCGGGGCGCGTACCAGGTCCATCAGGAAGTAGTCCAGCCGGCGCAGGAAGGTGCCCCACTCGAACAGGTTGCAGCCGGCTGAGAGCACGCTGGCGCGCGGACTGTGAGCCTGCAGGTCAAGCGCGTTGCGCCGCAACTGCTCCCAGAAATCCGCTTCCCCGGCATGGTCCCAGGGACTGTGCACCAGGGCCGACCAGTGGATGCGCCCCATGGCCTCGTCCAGATTGGCGCCATAATGGGCCGGGTAGCCATCCCGGAAGGGATGGACGATCTGGTCATACGAGATGGCGGAGGCCGGCATGGCAGCGATGGCTTCGTCTCCTTTATAAGCCAGGTACGAACCGTCCGGCTGTTGACGAGGCTGGAACCAGGCTGGCTGCTGGGCGGTTTTTCCGTTGTGCAGCGTATAGTCGACCCAATCGCGGTCCAGAGTGTTGAAGGTGCGCCCCAGGTCGACTGCATCGATGCGGAAGAAGTCCAGCAGTTCATCCGGGGGCTGCGTCACCTGCTGGACCACATCGTAGACCCGGTTGTGCCGGTCCTTCAACGGCAGGCAGGGCAGCAGATTGGAGTAAGCGATGGCGGAAATGCCCGAGCTGGGCGTGGCGCCCAGGTCCACCGGCAAACGGTCCGGTTCGGAATGGTTTATGGCAGCAAGCACGCGCTGGCGGGAGTTCACAAATGGTCTCCGGGTCAATCCACGTGGAAGAACTCTTCCATGCTGGCCCACTGCTCGCCCGGCTTGCGGGTTTCCAGCGGCTCCTGGCAGGGATCGGTCAACTTCCACCAGGCCTGGGTGAGCGGGTCGGCGGCCATTTTCTGCATGTCGGCGGCGAAGTCAGCCCCGAGGTATTCAAAGTAGCTGAACAGGTAGCCGTCCTTGTAGTAGATGGAGTAGTTGCGGATGTGGCAGGCGGCGATCATGCTGAGCACCTCCGGCCAGACATGGGCATGCAGTTGCTTGTATTCCGACAGCTTTTCAGGTCTTAGTTTGATCACACTACCGTAGCGTTGCATAGGATCCTTATCCAAAATGGGGGAGGCTGGGGGAGTGCTCCGCCGCCCAGTTTATGAAGATGAACCTGCGTTCTCATCCGCCATCACGCTGCGGATGGTCAGCACCGAGGCCAGGGCGGCGGTGACCCCGGTGTAACAGGTCTTGAACAGGATGTAGCCCCAGTTGCTGAAGCCGCCCGGGATGAGCAGGGAGATGGAACTGTCCATGATCAAAATACCGAAGCCGAGAGCGCACGCCAGGCTGAGCAGCAGGGCGCGCAGCGCGGCGGGGCGCGGCAGCTTCAAGCGGCGGCGGGGGGCGGGAGCCCTGGTAATATTGCCCTTGACATACTCGGTGCGCACCGAGCCAACCGTCAGCCAGGCCACCAGGAAGACCAGGATGAAGACCGTGATGGGGATGTCCCAGACGGCCTCGGCGGTGGGGATGTGGGTGCGCAGGCGGTAGGAAAAGAAGGCGATCAGCCCGTTGAGGAAGGCGTTGATCAGGGCGCTGGCAACCGCCTGGGTCTGGATGTACTTCCTGGGGGCAGTGGTGGTGACGACCGGGGTGGAAAAATCGTTCCAGCCTTTTTCAGCCGGGTCGATCTCCACGCTCAGCACCGGCACCTGCGGGTCGGGCGCCTGCGGCGGCAGGCTGATCTCCAACCGCCGTCCCAGCTGGCTGAAGTCCAAGGGCTCTCCGCTGAACAGGCTGACGTTGCGCGCCTGGCCGGGGAAAGAGACGATATCCACTTTGCCGTCATCCGGCCATTCAAAAAGGTGAAGATAGACCCGGTCACCGTTGCGGGTGGCGCGGCCCCAGGGCTGCCCCTGCAGAGGCGTGTAAGTGCTGCCGAAAATGGCCGGGTGGTAGGTCTTCATCCACCGGCCCACGGCTTGCAAGCGCTCGATGGCCTGGGGCGGGAAAACCCCGCTGGCAGTGGGCCCCACGTTCAGCAGCAGATTCCCACCGCGGGAAGCCACCTCCACCAGGGTGCGCACCAGTTTCCCGGGCGCCTTCCAGTCGGTTTCAGTCGGATTGTAGGCCCAGCTCTGCCCCATGGTCATGCAGGTCTCCCAGGGCTGGAACTGTTGCGGAGAAGGATAGGGCTCCTGGTGCACCGGGGTCAGTTCGAGCTCGCCGCTGGCATATTTCTCCAGCTGCTTGCGGATCCAGCTGCGGGCGCCCGGCACCTGGAACAGGGAACA
>CAIKOL010000192.1 GCA_903829085.1 uncultured Anaerolineales bacterium
CGCATGGACTTGTCGAACTTGATCCCCGCCACCAGGGCCGGCAGGCTTTCGGTCAACACTTCCGGGGTGGGACGCCCGGCCTGCTTAACCTCGGCGACGACATACCTGCCCCCGTCCATCTCGCGCACTGTGAGATCGGTGGGCAGCAGCCCGTTCTTTTTGGCGAAGCCGATTGCCGCCGGGGTTGGCACTCCCTCCGCGGTAAAGGCGCGTTCGGCCGGCGGGCCTTTAACCAGGTCGCTGCGGTCGGGCTGGCGCGCCGCCAGCGCAGCCACCTTCACCACCAGCCGGCGCGGGGTGCCGGAAACGCTGACCTCCCCATGTTCGAGGTGCAGCTCATCCAGGAACCTGGGCACATTGACCTTAAATTGCTCAATGGCTGAATCCAGGTCCGAGGCAGGCAGTTCCTCCACGCCAATTTCCAAAAGAAAGTCGGTAGGTCGCACGTCAAAAGTTGCAAACCCGGCTTCAGCCACACTTTGACCTTTGACTTTTGATGCCAGGCTTTCTTTCAATAGTGGATATTCCAGCTCCTTGCGTTGTTCCAGCCAGGTCTCGGCCACCCGCCGGGCCAGCTCGCGTATCTGTCCAAAGAATGCCTGGCGCTCGGTCACGCCTATGGCGCCGCGCGTATCCAACACGTTGAAAGTGTGCGAACATTTCAGCACGTAATCGTGGGCTGGCACCACCAGTCCCTGGGCCAGGCAGGCTTCGGCCTCGGCCTTGTAAAGGTCGTACATCTGGCGCAGGCGGGTCACATCCGCGGTTTCAAAATAATATTTGCTTTGCTCAAATTCGTCCTGCCGCCGTACTTCGCCATAAGTGACATCGCCGCCCCAGGGTTCGTCCCAGATGGCAGCCGCGTTGTTAAGGGCGATCAGGATGCGTTCGAGGCCGTAGGTGATCTCAACCGCCACCGGCTCAAGGCTCTGGCCTCCCACCTGCTGGAAGTAGGTGAACTGGGTGATCTCCTGCCCATCCAGCCAGATCTCCCAGCCCAGCCCCCAGGCCGAGATGGCCGGCTGTTCCCAGTTATCTTCCACCAGGCGGATGTCGTGCTGGCGCGGGTGGATGCCGATGGCTTCCAGCGATTGCAGGTAGAGTTCGACCGGGTTGCCTGGATCGGGTTTCAGGATCACCTGGAACTGGGTGTGCTGCTGAAAGCGGTTGGGGTTCTCGCCGTAGCGTCCGTCGTCAGGACGGATGGACGGTTCCACGTACGCCATGTTCCACGGTTCCGGCCCCAGCACGCGCAAGAATGTGGACGGGTTCATGGTCCCGGCACCCACCTGGGTATAGTAGGGCTGGCCGATCAGGCATCCGTGAGCGGCCCAGAATTCTTGCAGTTGGAGGATGATGGTTTGCAGGGAAGAGGACATAGGGTTCAGGGAATAAAGCAGTAAGGAGTAGATTCTTGGTTAGGCGAAGAAATTATACCGTAGAAAACAGACCTCCGAGTTTCATTGTATGCCGTGAGTAAAGGCCTTTTGCGCAAGCCGTCCTTTTTCCCCTGGCTTTTCTTTTTCCTTCGTGTCTTTCGTGTACTTCGTGGAGAATCTGGGAGTGGCTATATTTATTGGCTAAAATAAGGCAATGAATACATGCCCATATTGCTGCTCAACAACCCGCCAAAATAAAGCAGGCCAAACACAATCAGGATCACAAGGAAAATCCGAAACCTATTCAGTAGAAGGTGACAATTCTGAACTGCGTCATTATTTGGCTCGCTTGGCTCGAAAGTCTCGCTGCTTTTCTCGTTGTCCTTATGCTCTGGAATGTGCACTACGCATTTTCGTCTATTCTTTCGACAGCAGGCAATCGTCCAATCAGCGTTTTCCAAACTATCCGGCCAATGGAATGGACTTCATTAGCCCATCATGTTAGCCACTCCCCTTCTACAAGGAGTTGGTGTGAACCTGAGTAGATGGGAAGCTGTTCCTGGAGGAGCAGCGGCGGGGCAGGCGGCGGGCGAATACCATTCCGCCCCTACGCAACTGTGGGTGGGCCGGTCCCTAATCCCATGTTCCCTGATTGCCTGCCTGACTGTCATGCAGGTATAATCCTGAGGAGGCAGATCCAGAAATTCTGCCCCATCTGTCCCCCGTTTTCTGTCCTCCGTCACCCGAATTGATCTTCAGGCCCCAAAGGAGACCCCAATTCATGGAAAATCAACCCAATCCCACCCCGAAAAGCAAGTCCAACCGCCTCGTCTGGATCATTGTTGGCGTTGTGGCGCTCGGGGCCATGCTGTTTTGCTGCGTGCTGGTTGCGGCAGGCATCCTTTTCTTCCAGTTCCAGAAAATGACCACCGTGCCGCAGCCGGTCCTGTACCCCACCGAGACGAGCGCCCCCGGCGGCCTCGACCTGACCGCCGCCCCACTCTTCGGCAGCATCAGCCTGCAGCGCGGCTTCACCCCCGATCCATTCCTGGCAGATGCCACGTCCAGCGGTGACATCGATACTTCCACCCTGTTCCAGAACTGTGGGTACACGACCTCGGCTCCCAGCTACGTCCTCAATCTGACCGGCGGGGCCTCCGCGACATTCCTGCGCATCTACTTCAAATCCGACGAGACGGACCCGACCTTGCTCGTCTACACGCCCGACAAATTGTGGGAATGCGCCGAAACCGAAACGAGCGCCAGCCTGAATGGGCCCGTGTTGGATCTTGAAAACGCCCCGTCTGGCAAATATTTGATCTGGGTGGGCTCGACTTCTGGTAACAGCACCAGCGGGCAGATTGGCATTTCCCAGTCAGAGTCGAACGGTCCGTGATCGGAACGAAAAATAGTACCAATATTCTTTCAACAGCAGGCAATTGTACAAGCAGCGTTTTCCAAACTATCCGGCCAATGGAATGGACTTCATTAGCCCATCATGTTAGCTACTCCCGAGAATCTTTGGAGTGAAGGTTTTCCTCATATTCGCTTGCGCCAATCCGGGTTCTCAAATAGAATTCGGGCACATGTCCAACATCAACCATTACGACATCATCATTGTAGGCGCTGGCCCGGCTGGCATCTCCACCGCCCTTCACCTGGCAAAGCTGGCTCCGGAGCTTGTCTCCCGCACCCTTATCCTTGAAAAAGCCCACCACCCGCGCCCCAAACTGTGCGGCGGAGGGCTGCTCCCGGATGCTGAAGTTGTCCTGGATCAATTGGGCCTGGATGTCCGCGAGCTCCCGCATGTGGATGTAGACTGGGCGCGTTTCGATTTCGATCGTCAGGGTTTCCGCTTCCGCCCCGATCCAGGGCGCTCCTTTGCCTTTCGCACCATCCGCCGCCACGAGTTCGATGCCTGGCTGGTCTCCAAAGCGCGAGAGCAAGGCTTCCTCATCCAGGAAGATACCTGCGTGAAGAGCATCGCCGTCACCGCCAGTGGGGTGACCGTCATCACCGACCGGGGCGAGTACCACGCTGAGCTTGTGGTTGGGGCGGATGGCTCCAACAGCCTTATCCGCCGCGCCATCATTCCACACGAGGCCGCCCATGTGGCCCGCCTGCTCGAGATCGTCACCGAATCGAAATCGGAGCAGTCCTTCCACAGGCAGAGTGATTCATATTTTGATTTCATGGTGGTTCCGCAGGGCATCCAGGGCTACGTCTGGGACTTTCCGGCGCTTGAGCAGGGTCAACCGGTGCGGGTGCGCGGCATTTTCGATGCCAACATCGCCCCCCTCAAGAACAGCCTTCCGCTGCGCCTTGCCCTGCAGGAGGAGCTGGAGCGGCATGGACTGCACCTGTCCGATTACAAATTGGAAGGTCACCCCATCCGCTGGTTCGATGCCCGCAGCCTCTTCAGCGCCCACCGCCTGCTCCTGGTAGGCGACGCGGCCGGGGCGGACGCCCTCTTTGGGGAAGGCATCAGCATTGCCCTGGGCTACGGTGGATTCGCCGCGCGCGCCCTCCGGGACGCCTTTACCAGCCGGGATTTTTCTTTTCGCAATTACAAGGCAGCCATCCTGCGCTCGGAAATGGGGAAATCTCTGCGCCGGCGCACCTGGTGGGCCGGGTTCTTCTACCGTCTTCGCTGGTCGCTCCTCCAGCGCCTGGTTTGGCGTCGCCTCGGCCCGCTCATCATCTGGGTGATGCACCATTACATGATCGGCTGGGCGCGCCGGCAGGCAAAACGGGCGGTGTGACCGCGCCTCTATTTCTTGATTTGACGGAGAAAACCGGGGGAATTTAACTCGCGTTCCAACAGGTAGGTAATATACTTCTGCACCAGGGCCTCGACTTCGTTCTGCACCTCGGGAGTTGGCCGCGCTCGTTGCGCCCCGCTGTAATCGCTGCGCTGGAAATGGCGCAGGTACTTGAGCGCCTCCACCGACACACTCCATACCCCCGGCAATCCTGCTCCACAGGCTGGGCAGAGCACCCCGCCCTGGGCAGCCGAAAAGAATTGGTCCTCCGCCTTGATCTCCCTGCCACAATTGGCACACTCGAACAGGTGCGGGCGGTAACCCAATAATTCCAGCAG
>CAIKOL010000193.1 GCA_903829085.1 uncultured Anaerolineales bacterium
AACAGCCTGCGATTGCGCCGGGCACGCCTGGAATAGTGGAATCGCCCGTCTTATCATTTGTGAGGCAATATTCTCGCGGTTGGGAATATCGCTACACGAGGGGGTAAACAAATCGCCCAATACCGGGATTCCAATTGGCAAAATCAGATTAATATGGAGTTGCCTATCGTCATACCTTCCTGGCAATGACTGCCAGCAACCGATCAAGCAATAACCGGTAAGGTATACTTGCCCCCTGACAAGGAGGCTGCATCGGCATGAAAAAAGGCATTTGGTACGCTCTGGGGGCTTACATGATCTGGGGTTTGTTCCCCTTCTACTGGAAGATGCTGGCTGGGGTACCAGCGTTGCAGGTGCTCGGTCACCGCATCTTCTGGTCCTTTCTTACGCTTGTCATCATTCTTATCCTGACCCGGCAGTGGAGAACGATCCGGGCAACGCTGAACAGACGGATCCTGATCATTTACTCAGTGGCTGCCGTGCTGATCGCGGTGAACTGGCTGACTTATGTTTGGGCGGTGGGTGCCGGGCTGATCATTGAAACCAGCCTCGGTTACTTCATCAACCCCCTGTTCAGCGTGCTCCTTGGTGTGATCTTCCTGCGGGAACGCCTGCGCCCCCTGCAATGGCTGCCAATCGGGCTGGCTGCGCTTGGCGTGATTTACCTGACCTTCGCCTATGGTGCCTTGCCTTGGGTGGCATTGACCCTTGCCATCTCGTTTGGCTTCTATGGACTGGTCAAGAAAAATGCACCCCTTGACTCCCTGCCCGGGCTGACCCTCGAGACGGGTCTGTTGTTCGTGCCTGCCGTGGGGTTCCTGCTGTATTCTGAATTTACCAATACCGGGGCATTCCTGCATATCTCACCCGTGCTGAACCTGATGCTTGCCGGTGCGGGACTGGTCACCAGCATTCCGTTGCTGTTATTTGCCTCTGCAGCCCACCGTATCCCCTTGACCACCATCGGTGTTCTCCAGTATGTCAACCCGACCATCCAGTTCCTGCTGGGTACGCTTGTCTACAAAGAGCCCTTCGATCAGCACCGCCTGATCGGTTTTGGAATGGTCTGGGTGGCGCTCATCCTGTTCGCTCTCGAAGGATTACTGAAACGCCCGAAACCGGCTCCCAGCGTTGCCTGACTTTGTTCTCTCCAATTTCATCCATCGAAATCACTTCGCTCAAGGATCATCAATTCATCATGGAAAATACAGCCCCCTCCGCCAAGAGCATCGCTAACGAACACACTGAAAATACAGCCCCAGCGCACCGCTACCCGGACCTGGATGGGCTGGTAAAACTCGTCCGCCACACCGCCACCCCCCATCAGCAGACCACGGTCAGGATGCCTTTCAATGGGGAGGTGTTGGGAGTGGTTCCGATCTGTACGACTGAAGATGTCCAGCTTGCCCTGCGGGAAGCCCGCCTCGCCCAGCCGGGTTGGGCTGCCACCAGCCTGACCCAGCGCAAAGCGATCTTTCTGCGCTTTCACGACCTGGTCATGCAGAACCGCGATGGTCTGCTCGACCTGCTGCAGTTGGAGGGAGGCAAGACCCGCCTTAACGCCCTG
>CAIKOL010000194.1 GCA_903829085.1 uncultured Anaerolineales bacterium
ATGGATACAGGATGATTGCAAAAGATCCCAAATATACAGATCCGATCGTGCAAAAATATGCGATAAACCCTTCGAATTATTATCTGTTCGAGTTGCAAGAAAGCTAGTATGCCCAACTAAGCGTGGTTTGTCCTGATAAATCATCATCTGCTTGCTGGTGAAAGTCCAGTTCTGGTAAGGGTCAGGCCGCCAGATAGCGGCGTCCTTCCGCTCCCCTGACGGGGACGATGTGCGCTCCGGGGTGTTTCGCGACCCCCCTCCCGGCCTCCCCCCAAATCCACAGTACGGTATTTGGGGGAAGGAGCGACCCACGTCCCGGCGGCAGTTGAGTTGCACCGTTGGGCAGCATCATCAAGTATAGTAGTCGATGCAATTGTCAATAAGCTCAATACTCGACAATTTCAAAGGAGATAAAAAAATGGAATACATAAGAGTGGCTGATAAAGCCGAGTTGCCAGCAAACAAGATGATCCTGGTTGTAGTGGCTGGCAAGGAAGTTCTCCTGGCGAATGTAGATGGTTCCTACCATGCCATCGCCAATAAGTGTACTCATCTCGGAGGCTCATTGTCAAAAGGTTCTCTGGAGGGAAGTATTGTCACGTGTCCGAGACATGGGGCTCGATTCGATGTGAAGACAGGACAAGCTATTGGGAATGCCAGGATCGGGTTCATAAAAATGAGCGTGAAGGATGAAGTGAGTTACACGGTCAAGGTTGAAGGGACAGACATTTTCGTGGGATCAGCCTAAAGAATAATGGCATGTTTGTGCACAAGTGCTGCCCAAGACAGGCTTCAGCGGACAGGCCTCCCCTCCCCTAACGGGGACCTTGTCGGCTCCCCTGACGGGGAGGATATGCGCTCCGGGGTGATTCGTGATCTCCCAAATCTGACCCCCATCCCAGCCTTCCCTCCGCTGGGCTCCGGGATGCTGTGCGATCCCCCAAATCCACAGAACGATATTTGGGGGAAGGAGCGACCCACCTCCCGGCGGCAGGTGCCCCCACGGGTACCCTTACGGGTACGATGTCCCGAAAAGACCGGGATAATATGCTGCGCGAAACAGAGCCGTTGGCTGGCTGTTCAAGTGATCTAGATCCAATGGCTTTGAAATTGGGTGGTTGACATGTAGCGTATCGCGCTATAAAATAATGCCGTGATCAAGACATTCAAGAACTACCTGACCCAGAGCATTTATCAGCGTCATCCTTCCAGGAAGCTACCGACTGATATTCAGCAAGCAGCCCTGCGGAAGTTACGTATGATCAACAATGCTTTCTCAATCAACGACTTGCGTGTTCCACCGGCTAATCGCCTGGAAAAACCCGACGGCGACCGGGAAGGCCAATGGAGCATTCGCATCAACGATCAATGGCGCATCTGCTTTGAGTGGCGAGAACGAGACGCCTATAATGTCGAGATTGTCGATTATCACTAAAGGAAGGTGGACCCATGTCTGATAAATTGCATCCCATTCATCCAGGGGAAGTCCTGCTCGAAGAATTCATGAGGCCAATGAAGCTGAGCCAGAACCGGTTGGCGATCGAGATCGGTGTAGACGCTCGCCGTATCAACGAGATCACGCTTGGCACTCGCAGTGTTACTGCTGATACTGCCCTGCGCCTTGCTCGTTATTTCGGCGTCTCTCCCCAGTTTTGGCTCGGTCTTCAGACTGAGTACGACCTGGATATTGCGCTGGACCGCTTGGGCTCTCGTCTTGATCGAGAAGTCCGACCTCGAGTAATCGCATCTGTCCCCTGATCGAAAAGCCAGTCAACTTCGGCTCCAGTGGAGGCTTTGTTGCGCTCGCGCCAGTGTCCCCTTCGAGGATACCCTTACGGGTAGGATGTCCTGAAAAGACCCGGGATAATATGCTGCGCGAAACAGAAACGTTGGGCAGAGGTTGGCGTATATATACTCATGGCGGTCACAAATTGCGCCTTTTCAGCCTAAGGGAAGCGCAATTTGTGACCACGGGTATTCTAGTAGAGAATAATCCCGACGAAGGCGAACTTTATGGGCAGATGATCGGAGAAAAACATGAATAGCATAGGACCAATTATTGCTGCATCCGCTGCGGCGGCTGCCGATCAACGTCGCAAGGAAGAGGAGGAAGGAATGGCAACTTATTCAACGGAAGATCTCCAAAATGATTGGGAATTCAAAATCGTGCGTGCCAATCGAGATGTGTTTCACGACCAGGCAGCACTGACGAAACTGGTGAACGAAGAGAAGCGAGCGGGGTGGGTTTTATTGGAGAAATTCGATGATAGCCGGATACGATTTAAGCGGCAACGGACGATGCAAGCTCACGATGAACAGCTTCATTCGGAGGGGATTGATCCTTATCGTACCCAATATGGCATGTCACCGATGAAAAATAAAATGATAGTCGTTGTGACGGCACTTATGTTTTCGTTACTGGTTATGGCAGGGATCATGTATATATTTTCACTTTCGATGCGTCCATAAGCTTGCGCTACCCACATCTCTGCCCACATCGGCTCCGGCGGACACTGCGCTCGCGGAGCAGGCCCCTTTGGGTACACCCTACGGGTAGCATGTCCCGAAAAGACCCGGGATAATAGGCTGCGCGAGGGACGCTTTCCAGTCGGCGCGGGCAGGGCTTTCTCAAAATCTACTGCAAATAGCGCAGTATCTTGAGAGAGCCAGAGTACCCCCACCCACGGCAGGGGAAAACGAGATCTTGGGGTGTTGCAGGGTGGCTTTGCCACCCTACAACACCCCAAACCCCGACTTTGAGAAAGCCGTATCGGCGCGGGCATGTGTGTGCGCTTTCCGTCAATTTTCGTGCTACTATAAGCATTGAGTCTCGCGGTCCCGCCGCTGCCGCTGAGCCATTCCATTGGGCACCATGCTGATCCACGACAGAAAAGAAGAATATTCTGATACAGGAGGATATAGTATGAAAATCCCAAAATACGTCCCTAAGTTCTTCGGAATTGTCCTGGTAATCCTGTTCCTGGTGGGGTGCACAACCCCCATCACTCCCACTCCGCCACCCCCACAGCCTACGCTGCCGCCTGTCAAGACACTGCCGCCTCCACCTCAACCGTCACCCACACTCGTCCCACTTGCCTCGAGCATGCCAACCAGTTTGTTTAAGTTGATTCAAACAGTCCAGGTGATACCGGATGAACGCTTCAAGGATAACACGATCCCCAGCGTTGGCGGCAATATTCTCTTCGTGCCGGCGACAGGCAATTTTATCGTTATGCTAAAGACTTTCCCACCAACCACTCCCCTGCCACTACCTCCGCTCAATGATCCTGATAACCCCGGTCTGGATACCTGCCCCCGGGGAGTCATAGGTTATAAAGAATACACCACAGATATGCAGCCAACCGGGAAATATGGATACCTTTCTTGTGCCACCGGCGATTGGAATTCCCTAATCATTGGAAATGATATCTACGTGGTAAAAGTATGGAACGAGGGACCGGGCACGTCCGACTTCTGGCGTCTGTATAAGTACGATGCCGTCACCTGGAAAAAGCTGGGGGAGGTTGATATCCCGGTGGACAATACACAGGAGATAAGCGATGGTCCCACAATGTCCACCATCAATGGACTGGTTACAGTGTCTGGGGAGTATTTTCCGGGAGGAAGGCCGGATGGCCCGTTAGGAAGAGGGTCGCATCATCATTTCGTAACCACCGATCTGACGCTCATGGGAGAAAAGATCCTGGTTTCCCCGGATGTTCCAGCGCACACCCCGGAAGTTACGCTGCAACAACTGGCGAATGGGGACATTCTCATGTTCGCCGCTTCGGCATACTTTTATGGTGATCTGGTAGTCCTGCGATTTGATAAAGATTGGAAGTACATTGACGAACATACTCTGCGAAGCAATGCATTCTTCCCGCTTGGATCTGTCACTAACGGGGGTTATTGGTTTGTGGCATATATCGATGTCAGCACATGGAAGGCGGGAGACCCACAGTGGCCAGCGGGAGACGCACCCTACCGTAACGTGGGATTGGCTGCCTTTGATGCCAACTGGAATCTGGTCCAGAACGAGAAAGTAACTGATTTTGACGTTGTAGCGGCAGGTGAGGGCCGCACCGAAGGAGAAGGCCCCTCAGTGCAACTTGTCGGGAACCGTCTCTATGTCTCATACACCGTCAGCAAGTTCGAAGCGGGATCGCCGAAATTAATCAGTGGAGAGACTTTTGTGAATGTGTATGAGCTGATCCAAACCCCTTAAAAGTGCACAACACCGGCCATACCCGTCACGGGCACAAATTGCGCCTGATTACCCGGAAGGAAGCGCAATTTGTGCCCACAGGTATTATAGTTACCGGTTGCTGCGCGAACGCAAGTCCGTTGGGCTGCACCAACAGCACTGTGAAAGGATAAACCGTGTTATGCCGCAGCATATGAAGCCAGGCTTCCTTTCCTCAGAAGGCGACCCGACCGGCGAAACCCGATCAATCGAGCGCCGCGCCCGCCGGGTGCAGGCAGCCAAGCGAGGTGCGATCCTGGGTCTGGCGGCAGGATTGCTGGTTCTTGGGGGAGTCCTGGTGGTTGCCAGGCAATGCCTGCCCTTCCATATCTCCTACCCACCGCCGCCCTGGCCCTGGTATTGCTCTGATCCAGCCTATGCTGCAATCGGCTATCTGGCCTTTCCAGTGAACCTGGTCACCAACGACCTGGCGCGAGCCATCCTGCTGGCTCCATTGTCCCTGGCGCTGTATACACTGCTGGGAGCGCTGCTCGGATCGGCGCTTGGCTGGTCTCATTCTTCGGCGCCAGGAACCTACCGCTTCTTGCATAAATAACTGAATTGAATATTCCATAAAGCACTTGAATAGAACCGGCATGAGTTCAATTATTTACGCAGTACTCTGAAGAAGCCTGGTATCATCATCACCCGCAGCATCAGCGTTTGTCCCCTGGAAGAAGAAAAAATAGAGCTGCCTCCAGCAATCTCAAGTGAAGCGCAGACCGGCAGGCTGGTGACGCTCTCCTGGCTGGGTTAATTGCAGCCAGAGTTTGAATGTAAATCCAGGTTTGTTTATGGGTTCGGCATGGGCGGGAACGCATCGGTGTCTGCTACCCGCAAGCTGGCGGATGGCTTCTGGTGACCGCCGGGGGGCCGAAAGGGGGATATAAGGTTTTCTTGAAGCCAGGTGCCGTCAGGTTTATAATAGTCATTCAGGCTGGGGAAATTTTATTGTTAGCAGTAGGAATTCTTAACCAGGTTGGCAGGCAGGCTCGTCTGGCTTCAGCATTTGTTCTTTTCAATTTTTAGCGTGTGAATTGGTTCCCCTGAGGGCAGGCAACCCCTGCTTTTCAGAGCGCCACCCCTCGTCAACGTTGTTCATTGCAGTCATAAGGAGGTCATTATGAAACCAATCGCCAAGCTTGTATCCGGCTTCCTGTTGGTCTGCCTGGTGGCGGCCCTGCTGCCGGGGTGCAGTCCGCGAGCCGGCAACAGCAGCCCGGCAGCCCAATCCACGCCCGGAACGGTCACCCCCGTCCTGGATGAGAAGGACCAAGTGGCTGCGGTCATCCCGGTCAGCGGCGGGAGTATCACTCTGACCATGCCCAGCGGACTGGTCTACACCCTGACCATCCCGGACGGAGCGCTGCTTTCCGACCAGCAGGTCAGCATGGTGCCGATCACGCGCATCGACGGGATGCTGCTATCGGGCGGGCTGATCGGGGGCGTGCAACTTGAGCCGGATGGGCTGAAGCTGGCAGCACCCGCCACGCTGACCATCATGGTACCCAATGGCTATGACCCCAAGAAAATGGTTGGGATCGCCTACCACGGGCAGGGGGAGGGCTTCCACCTGGACCTATCCCAGGGTGACGGCAAGACCATCACCCTGACATTGCTTTCGTTCAGCGGGCATGGAGCTGCCAGCGGCACGGCAGGTGACGTGGCCAACCAGAGCATTCAACCGACCCAATCTTCTGCGGATGCCCTTGACCAGTCGTCTGCTGCCCAGGGTTTCACTGAAATTGCGCAAAGTTGCTTCAATGCTGATGCTGAGTGCCAGCCTCTGATCGATATCATCCGGGCCGAGTGGAACGACCAGGTCAAACCACATCTGGACGCTGCCACCAGCGACGAAACCATGATCGAAATTGCTGCTAATGAATTATTAATATGGGAAAGAGAGGTGGATTATACGAACCTGGATCGAGTGGTCACGGTTAATGGTCATATCCTTTCCAATTTTCCTGAAAATATCTCCACCGGCTATGGTCTGCTCATTAAAGCCAATCAAAATGCATTCACTTCAGCGTCCAAACGCTGCATCCAGAATCAGGATATCATTGAAGCAGAAAAAATGTTTTACCGGCTTAAATTGATAGGGACGTTGGTGGGTACTGGTAAAAGTGCCAATGGGGATGGAGGATTTAATATTCAAGGCAAATTCAGCCAATTGGAACAATGCTCCCGGTACCGGCTTAGCCTTGATTCGGTCATGACCCAGAAATGGGGAGATGCCATGACCATTAAAATTCATATCAAGGGCTCAGTTGTCCTGCGCACGATCGATGACAGTTTCCACGCATACTCTGGATCCGGCGGACAGCTTACTTACGAGGAATTTTCGGTGGAGTACAGCGGGGCTTCAGCTGCATTGAACCAGGATTGTACTGTTGAACTCACCAACAGCGGTGGAACATTGAAGGCAGCGACCATGCTCAGAGGCATAAATTCTGATGTCGGGCTTTTTGCCATCGATCCAGCAGACCTGACCACGCCCCCCCTTGATCCCATGGTGGTGGTCTCTCCGGTTTCCAGTACCCGCCTGCCCCAATGGAAATGCAACGAGTCAACCAGCACGCTGACAGTGAATGTGAGTCCGGATATCCCACTCTGGCAAAATGGGTTTTATAAACTTCACGAGGATGCCCTGGAAGATTTTAATTACAGTGCTGTTACCATAGTGAACGGCTACATGTTCCAAAACTTTACGATCGGTGATGGCGAATTCCATATGGGCACCCTGAAAAAGCATACCAATGTAACCAAACCGACCTTCACCTACGAGGAAGATCTGACCCTCGATATTGACGCCGCCCCAGGCCAAGATAAGTGACCTGAATCACATCATTGAGGTGCTGCATGAATAAAACTAATCACAGGTGGCTGCTTGGATTGGCAATAACTTTGACCGGTTCTTTCCTGTTCCTTGGCTGCAGCCTGACAGGGAGCAGCCCGTCCTCTCCGGCGAATGCGGGAACAGGGAATACAGGCGGGGGTGCCCTGGTCAGCGTCTCGAACGGGGTCATGCTGATCACGCCCGGCCAACCGTTTCCCACCCGGGATCAAACCCTGATCCCCGGGATCAGTACGGAGGTTGGCACGGAGACACCCAACCCGAATATCACCCCGTCCCCTGCGCCGACGTCGGATCCTTCTTCGCTCGATCTGCCTGAAGGCCTGACTGTCTACCCAGGAGCCACCGGCCTGGATACTTCCGGCCTGACCAACGGAATGGGCGGGTCGAAATATATCATGTTCAACACCAACGCCAATCCGACCCAGGTGATCGCCTACTACCAACAGACCCTGGGACAGGCCGGCTGGACGGAAAACCCCTCCGCGACCCCCGGACCGAGCATGGGGATCGGGAGCTGGAGCAGCGGGACGTATTTTCTGCAGGTCATGGTAAAGGTTGACCCGCAGACCGGCACGCTGGTGACGATCTCCTGGCTGGGATAATCGCGGCCAGAGTTTGAATGTAAATCCAGGTTTATTTATGGGTTCGGCATGGGCGGGAAGAAATTCTCCGGCGCATACCAGTCGCCGGGATTTATGCCGGTTGTGGTTTCTCCGGCAATGACCGTCACGCCGATCAAGGAGTGATCGTTGCAGCCGTACGCCAGACCGCACGGCACCATTTGCGTATAGCCGCCTGAAAAGTTGGCGAATTCCATGCGGTAGGAGACCACGTAATACACGCCGGCCGGGAGACCGTTAATGGTGTAATCGATCTGCCCAGGGAGCGTATCCACATAGAAATAGGTTAAATATTTGACTGCGTCAAAAGCCACCACGCGCATGGCTGGAAGAGGCGGGGTGGCAGGAAAAGAGACCTGCCCGGAGATACCGCCCGTGGCGGGGAGGGTGGTGGCGGTTGGAGAGGCCTGGACGGTTGGGACTGGAGAGGCGGGTATTTGGGCGATGGCGGTGAGAGTGGCATTGACCATGGCAGCCACATCGGGCGTCGGACTTCCTTGCGTGGCGGGTGCGGAGGTACAAAAGACGGAGGTCAAAGAAAGAGCCACAAGGGCAAGGATGATCTTCTTATGCATGGTTTCTCCTGTTTGTGGGAATAGGAATGGAACTCCTGAAGGTTTTAAAAACCGGCCGCGAGAAAAGTTCGCGGCCAGGATCCAGAATTCAAAACGGACGACCTTTACGGATTGGGAACACCGGAGGGCTTGGCCGGGTAGCCGCTGCCCCAATTGCTGATGTTGCAGGTCACCGTCTGGCTGTTCAATACTTTCACAGAGGAAGCACAGCCGCCGGTATGGCCGGCTGCGTCGTAGGCAACCACCTGGTAATTGCCCGTGGAGATATAGCCATCCATGGAATAATACGTGCCGCCTCCCGTGATCAGGTACCAGTAGTGATAGGGAGTTTCCTGTTCGAAAGCCACGATCGTCAGGCTGGGGGTAGAACCGTAGGGATACCCGCTGATGCTCCCCGCGATCGTCCCCAGGCCAGGGGTGGGGGAGGCCGTGGGTCCGGTTGTATCGGTAGGCTTCAACGTGGGAGTCTGGGTGGGGCTGACGGCAGCGGTATTGGTGGAAACGATGGCGGGGGTTTCGGTGGAGGTGGGCTGGGCCAGGGTGGGGGCAATGGGGGATGCCAGGGGGCTATGCTGCGCAGTCTGGGTTAAGGCCACCAGGGTCTGTGCCACCGTGGTGGCAACGAAACCGGTGGCAGGTGTGGGAGTGGTGCCCTGGGGCAGGTTGCAGGCTGCCAGCAGGAGGATAAGGGCGAAGGATACTGCCAGGCGGGGGAAGTTCGTTTTCATGGGTCGGAACGCTCCTTGGAATAGTATTCGCGGAATTAGAAGATTTAACACGAAGATCACTAAGAAAAAGAAAAGGGCGGTAAGAACTTAATCACGAAGAGCACGAAGAAAAAGAAAAGAACAGGAAGAGAATAATCACGAACATGAAGAAAAGAACAAAACAAGATAACCAAAACGGACATAACAGAAAAGAAAAGTATTACAGAAGACTCAATCATTATATTCCATTAACTTTAGATTAGCGTGGTGTGAGAGGCTTCTGAATTGTGAGATAATGCGGACGGGATGCCAAATGGCCTCCATTGATGTAGTAGAAAGGAAATCCATTATGCTCCGAAAATCAATTCTATACATTTTCCTGATCATCCCCCTGGCTCTCTCTGCCTGCAACCTGAACCAGCCGGCAACCCAGCCAGCGGTAGCCACCCTTACCACCAACCCTGGCATTGCAACCGTGGCAACCAGCCTGCCGGCTGTCCCCAGCGCAACTGCTCCCGGGATCACCCCGGCGCCGACGGACACGTCACCCGCCGCGACCGCCCTCCCGGTGGCCAGCAATACGCCTGTGCCAACAGCCACCAGTTCCGTGGTTCCAGTCTCCATCCCGGCTTCAACGAATTATATCGATGACCGCAGCACCCCCTGGCAGGTGATCGTCTCTTTCTACAATGCGATCAACCGCCAGGAATATTCCAGGGCTTACGGCTATTGGAACGATCCTGCCACTTCGCTGGGCGCCTTCAATGCCTATGCCAACGGCTACCAGAATACGGCTTCGGTTGACCTGGTATTCGGCC
>CAIKOL010000195.1 GCA_903829085.1 uncultured Anaerolineales bacterium
ATACACCTTCTCAGGAAAGCATCCGGCATCTCTTTCCCTAATTCACGGAGATTCCCAGAGAGCCTTTCGTTATCCGCTTGAACTTCCCTTGCATTGATACCTGTCAGCGTTTATACTCCATGGGAAATGAATAGTCTTACAGTTATTCATATCCCATGGAGACCGAATGGAAGACCTTTATCGTGAAATCATCATAGATCACTACAAGAACCCGCAATTCCGCGGCCACCTCGACCCAAATGACATCCAGTTCGAAGATGATAATCCTCTGTGCGGCGACCACATCGAAATCACTTTGCGCGTGGACGGATCGGGAAAAGTAACCGAAGGTCGTTTCGACGGCAAGGGCTGTGCCATTTCGCAGGCATCCGCCGACCTGTTGCTTGAGTATATTATCGGAAAATCGTTGGATGAAGTGAAGGAATTGAACAAGCAAAACATCCTGGATCTTCTGGGTATCGAACTCGGCCCGGTGCGTTTGAAATGTGCGCTGCTTTCCCTCAAAGTTCTCAAAGCCGGTGTATACGGTCTGGGCGAAGCCAGTGACGATTTGGTGGCGTAATTAATATTTACTCGATGCCTATGTTCAACTACACCTCCCTTGCTTCTTCCCACATCGAATACATTGAGATCGTTCCTGAAGACCAGATTGCAGTGGGCGAGCGCTTGTTTGTGGAACTGGCCGGAAAATCCATCGTGCTATTCAACCTGGCTGGAAAGTTATTTGCCATCGGCGATGTTTGTTCGCACGACAACGGCCCGGTTGGCGATGGGGAAATCGAAGGGGATGAGATTATTTGTCCGCGTCACGGGGCACGCTTCGATATCATTACCGGGAAAGCCACCTCCCTGCCGGCGTTGGTGGATATTCCGGCCTATCCTGTCCGTGTCGTGGCTGGGATGGTTGAAATAGGAATTCCTGAAAAGTAGCAATTCTTATTCAATACAATACAGGGCGGCCAAAACATGGCCGCCCTGTTCCATTAAACCGATTATGCTGCCAGTTTCCTTACGCCATCCCGGTAGGTAATTGCAAAAACGCTGAAACCAACGGTGCCGGAAATAAAAGTAATAAAAGCGAACAGGAATGGCAGCAGGAAACACAATACGATCGTTGCATAAAAGATCATTGCAAGCATATACATCAGGTAGAACAACCCCAAGGTGATCGCCACGGCCAGGATAAAACCAGACAGGTTGGCTTTCAGAACCGGCCACCATTCCTTGAAGCGGAAGGCTGCGCGGAAATCGTCTTTGGCGATCATGTTCCCCAGCGCCGGGGGAATGATAACAATGGTGCCAAAAGCCACCACGAACCCCAACATCATGACTGCCATGCCCCCGAACATCCCGAGCATGTTGGCAAGCATGGTCATGGGGAACAGGCTGGTGGAATATTGCTGAATGGTCGCAGACGAGAATGCCAGTGAGAAATCCAGCACCATGAAGAGCAGGAAACCACCAATAGATAGAATGAGCGCAGGCAGCATATAGATGAGCACGGCACCGAACAGCTTGATCCCATCCATAAAAAGCGTTCCCCAGTCTTTCCATTCAGGCATTTCCGGGTCTTCATCCCGGGCAATGATCCGCTTCATGAGCTGCGAATAATAACCGAACAGTGGGATGACCGGTATTACAAGGGAACTCCCAAAGCAGAGCGCCGAGCCAATCAGCACTTTTAGACCCCATTTTTCTCCCCGGAAAGGGAAAAAGACACCTTTCTTGATTCCTTCCAGCGTGACGGTGGATGCCATATTTCCTCCTCAAGAATTGTTAGCCTGCCTGATTATAGCAGGCTCTGGATCTCGCTTTCGAGCATTTCAACAACCCTGGTAAGTGCTTTCCGTACCTCTGGGCTGAGTCCCGTGCCCATCCTGAAATCTTTGCCAACAATTCCAATTAAGGTGATCCGGCACTTTTCCAACGCTGGTGCTACTGCTTTCCCTAATTGCAGGGTTTCGGCAACACCCCATCCGTGGGCAGAGCCGGAACCAGGGATGAAACCGGCTAACTCGTCCATACCAAGGCACAGCACATTCCCGGCGGAGGTTGTATCCTGGACAGCGTCCACTATAATTGCTGCCTCCACGCCCTCCAGCAGGTCAAGCAGCCCCAGCCCCGGTAATTCTGAGAGCTCCACCTGCACCCTGGCAGCGCTTTCGGGATGCCGTACCTGCCACAATTTTACAGCTTCCAACCCGGCAGCATCGTCGCCGCGCAGCGATTGGCCTGTTCCAATGACTCTGATTTTCATGGTGAAATTTTACCGCCAGGAGCAAGTCCTGGCGGTAATTATTCTCTGCTCTCTATTCTCTATTCTCAATCTTCAACTTCAAGAAATGCGTGGCGCATGAAATGCACGGGTCATACGAACGCACCAGGTGCTCGGCGGTCAGGGTGGCCTGTTCCTGCGGCATCTCAACGATCTGTGGCGCCAGGGCAAACAGGTCGGCCTCGATACGCGGCAGGTTTTGGGCAGTGGGCGGAGTGATCTTTGCAAATGTGACCCGCCCGTTCTCGTCAATCTTGTAGCGGTGGTACAGAAGCCCGCGCGGGGCTTCGCTGGCTCCCGCCCCTTCCCCGGCCTTTAGATTCAAGGCAAGGTGTGCCGGGCCTTCTGGCTGGTAAGCCTTGATGATCTGGATGGCTTCTGCATAAAAATGAACCAGTTCCACAGCGCGTGCGATCAGGGAGCGGTAGGGGTTCTTGATCGGCAGTTTGATCTTGTTCTCCTCCAAGGCTTTCTGCGCCTCCGGGAGCAACTGCTCGTGATTCAGGTTCAGCCGGCTCAGCGGTCCGACCAGGTAAGTACTGCCATACGAAGTATGACTGTGGAGGGCGTTCGAACGCTGTACGTGTTCCTCAAAGTAGCGCATCTCAAAATCCGCCACGGCGGTCTTATGACCTTTCGACGATAAAACCTCTCCGTGCATGACAGCATATTCTTCAGGGTGGTGAAGTGCCACAAATTCGTAATCGATCTCCAGCTCCGGGTAAGGTAACGTCAGCGACCAGCGGACGGTCTCTTTGGCAGCTTCCAGCCCCCATTCCAGCTCAGGGATCAGGGCTTGAAGGGCTGTATTTTCTGGCCAGCGGTAGAATCCGCCTACGCAGGCATTCACCGGATGCACGCTCCGCCCGCCGATGGCTTTCAATACCTCATTGCCGATTTTCTTCATCCGCAGGGCGTTCTTCACCACCTCAGGAGCGATGGCAGCCAGGTCCAGGGCTGACGGTTGTCCAAGCAGGTCAGGTGCCTGCAACAGGTAAATATGCAAGGCGTGACTCTCGATGTATTCGCCGCAGTACATCAGGCGTCGCAAGGCATACACCTGCGGACTAACTTCCACATCCAGGGCTTTTTCTAGGGCAGCGACGGAACTCATCTGGTAAGCCACCGGGCAAATGCCGCAGATGCGGGCGGTAATATCGGGTACTTCCTGCAAATAACGTCCGACCAGAAATCCCTCAAAAAAGCGCGGTGGTTCGTAAATATCGAGCCGGATCTCAACAACCTGCCCGTCTTTCAAACCGATATAAAGGCCCCCTTCGCCTTCTACGCGCGCCAGGGCGGGAACTTCAATTGTCTTCATTTGGTCTCCTTGCCTGTGGCTGCCTTCAGGGCGGCGTCAGCCGCAGTACGGAATGCCGGGGCGTTGCAGCTGAAACTGCGCAGCAGGGTCGCCGTCTCATTTGGAAAGCGATCCTTCGGCACCATGCTCGTCACCAGACCATTGAAATTCCCCGCACTGGAAGGTCCAAAACAGCCATAGCAGCCACGCCCGTTGGCCGGGCACAGAGCGCCGCATCCGCCGTGGACTACGGGGCCCAGGCACGGGATTCCCTGCGCCACTGCCACGCATACAATGCCGCGCCGCTTGCATTCCAGGCAAACCGGGCTGGGCGGGAAGTTGGGCCGGCGATTTTGCAGCAACGCCGCCAGAACTTCCACCACCGTCGCCTTGTTCACCGGGCAACCCCATATTTCCAGGTCTACGGCTACATGGGCAGAGATGGGAGTGGATGTCTCGAGGAATTGCAAATATTCCGGGTGAGCGTAAACCGTCCTAGCATATTCGTCAACCTTGGCAAAGTTGCGCAGTGCCTGGATCCCGCCTGCCGTGGCGCAGGTGCCGAGCGAGATCAGGAACTTGCACTCATCACGAACTTCCTTAATACGCTCCACTTCGTGCGGCGTGGTCACCGAGCCCTCGACGATCCCCACATTGTACGGACCAGGCTTCACGGTCCGGGTGGCCTCGATGAAGTAGGCAATATCCACCGCGGAGGCCAG
>CAIKOL010000196.1 GCA_903829085.1 uncultured Anaerolineales bacterium
ATCTTGCTGAAATTCAAGCTCAACCTCTCGCCACCTGAGTGTCACCAGGTATTTACCCAAGCCCTCGCTTCCTTCGCTCGTCTTACTCAAGGTGTCCGAACTTATGTCTGAACTTCAGTTATTATGATTGCCTTTTTGCCTTGAAAGCGCGATAATTAATTTGCCTTAATTCGACACTTGAATTGTCCAAAGCGGGTTTGGGCGTTCAGAAAGGATTTCCACATGTACGAACATCGTTCTCGCATCTGGTTGCTTATCTTGTTAGCTTTCCTGATGTTATCCTGTCAAATTGCCAACAACCCCATTCAAAGTACGACGCCTCAAACTACCCAGGGAAATGACAACAATAATAGCGGGCAAACATTCTCGCCTATAACTCCGACGCTTCCAGTTTCTACAGATACAGTTACACCTAACGTCCCCACAGACACTCCGGGTATCACCCCAAGCCCTACTTCTGACACGCCCATGGTTACACCAAAAACGGAGGCTGCCAACTGCCGATTTGGTCCCGGGACAGTGTATTCCACGGTGGGCGGGCTGAAGGTAGGCGGTGTTGTTCCCATTCATGCCACGATTGCTGATATGTCCTGGTGGCAGATCGAAAGCCCACAAGATCCGGGCACATTTTGCTGGGTATCAGCGGCTGTAACCAACGCAACTGGTAATCTCGCACTTGTCCCGATCGTGCCCGTTCCCACAGGAATTGTCACCGCAGTGGATGTCAACACCCCACCAGTTGTGCATGGTTTCTGCGGTGGGCCAAACGCAACCAGCTTCAATGTCACCATCACTACCAATGGCCCAGCAACAGTGCAATGGCATTTTGAAATATTCAATTCTGGTGGTACCTTACTTAACTCAACTACTGATCAGCCGATGGTCTTTGCTGCAGCGGGTTCACAGACCTATTTGTCTGATGCTTATAAACGCGACTGTGGAAGCTATATCGTGAAAGCTGTAATCACTAGTCCAAATGCACTTTCCGGTCAGGCAAGTTGGACTGTTGTACAGCCATAGGCGCCAGCGAATAACTGGAGATATCTTTCGAGCGGCTGGATAAGCCGCTCGAATTTATTCCTGGAATCCAGTTCGATAAAGATCGTAATACATCGCATGCTTTATCAACAACTGAGCATGTGTACCTTGTTCCACAATTTTCCCATCATGGATGACCACAATCCGATCCGCGTTCGTGATAGTGGACAAACGGTGCGCAATAACAAACGACGTCCGGCCTTTCAGCAGCCGAATCAGAGCTTTTTGAATGATCTGTTCGGTCTGTGTATCCACAGAAGAGGTAGCCTCGTCAAGAATGAGAATCTGCGGATCAGCCAACAGAGCACGCGCAAATGAAAGCAGTTGACGTTGGCCCACAGAGAGCATAACGCCTCCCTCTTCCACTGAGGTTCCATAGCCATTCCGTAGACTTATGATAAATTCGTGGGCACCCACAGCTTTTGCCACGGATTCGATGTCGATATTTGTGGCTGACAGGCGTCCGAAGCGAATATTCTCAGCCACAGAACCATTGAAAAGAAATGGATCCTGAAGCACCACACCCATTTGTTTGCGCAGGGATAATTGTGTCACTGATTGAAGATCATAACCATCCACCAGGATGTGTCCTTCAGTTGGATCGTGGAACCGGGAGAGCAGCTTTACCAAAGTAGTCTTCCCTGCTCCGGTCTCGCCAACCAAAGCCACAGTCTCTCCCGGATGGATATGCAGGTCAATATCGGTCAAAATGGGAGCAGGATCATCAGAGTAGTGAAATGAGACATGGTTAAATGTTACCGCTCCATGGATGACTGGCAGCTCCTTCGCTTGCGGAGCATCCTGAACTTCCACTGGCGTATCCATGAGGCCCATTATGCGTTCCCAACCAATCATTGTAGACTGGAGTGCATCGTAACGCCGACTCAGGTCACGGATAGGTTCGAAGAAACGATCAATGTATAAAATAAAAGCCACCAGTACACCCGCTGTGATGGTTTGACCTAGCACTGCAGTTCCTCCAAACCAGACTACCAGTCCTGTGGCAATTGCCCCGAGCAAGTCCACGCTGGGGCTGAATACAGATGAAATCCGGGCAGTAACAATTGCCCGCTCCAAGTGATAACGGTTGACATAATCCCGGAAATGCTCATAATTCTGCTGTTGTCTTGAGAAAGCCTGGACAACACGAACACCGTTTACATTTTCCGCAAGAACCGAGTTCACCCAGGATATCGCCGCGCGCGCTTTACGATAAGCAGAACGGGAGGCGCGACGGAAGAGGATTGTGATGAGTACCATGATGGGCAACACGCTGAAGGTAAGTAATGCCAGGTGCAGATCCATATCGAGCATGACGAAGATAATCAATGCCAGCGTGAAAACATCCCGCGCAATCGCAAGCACAGCCCAAGTCAGGAAATCCCGCAACGTTTCCACGTCATTAATAGCGCGGGTTATGACGCGTCCAACGGAGTAGCGGCTATAGAATCCGAGTGAGAGCTCCTGTAAATGGGCAAAAAGCTTTTTACGCAGATCGAAAATGATTGACTGCCCAACCCAGGCCATAATGTTGACCCGGTAATAGGTGCCAACCCATTGGATCACAGAAATTGCCAGATAGGCCAAAATTGTAGAGCGCAAAAGAATCGTATTGCTGGCATTGATCCCACTGTCAATAGCAATTTTCACAAAATATGGTCCGGCCACTGATGCAGCAGAGGCTATCAGCATCAGTCCTGTGGACAGAATCAACCGACCCATATATGGACGCGCGTATGCAACCAGGCGTTTAGCGGTCTTAGGATTAACGCTTTTGTCATACTGTTCCTCGGATTGGGTGACATAATCAGGAGGAGTGATTTTCTGAGCAACCAACATGGTTAATTCCCTTTATGATAGTGACCAATCCGAGGAACGGCGGCCTTTAACTGGGTCCGTTACGCCTTGTTTTAATAATAATCCAGCTTCCAGTTCTTCATCCTCCAGCATTTGGTTTTGCTGACGTAACTGCAGGTCGTAAATTTCCTTATACAGTCCCCCCTGTGACAGCAACTCAGCATGCCGGCCCCTTTGAACGATGCGCCCGTCTGCCATGACCAGGATCAAATCTGCCCTACGGACAGTAGCCAACCGGTGGGCAATTACAAATGTTGTCCGGCCTTCCATCAACTGGTCAAGAGCCTCCTGGATGAGTTTTTCGGTCTGCGTGTCCACGCTGGAGGTCGAGTCGTCCAGAATGAGAATCCGAGGGTTCATTAGCAGAGCGCGGGCAATTGCTATGCGTTGTCGCTGACCACCTGACAGTGTCACTCCACGCTCACCAACCGCTGTCTGGTAGCCATCAGCAAACTTAATTATAAAATCGTGCGCCTGGGCGGCTTTCGCTGCTGCAAAAATCTCCTCATCAGTGGCACCGGAACGCCCATAACTAATATTCTCCCGGATAGTGTCAGAAAAGAGCAGGGATGTTTGAAGGACAACGCCAATATTTCTCCTCAAGGAAGCAAGGTCCGCATGGCGCACGTCCACGCCGTCCACAAGTACTGCCCCTTCGCTCACATCGTAAAAGCGCGGAATCAGGTTGACCAGGGAGGTCTTACCCGAACCTGTTTGACCGATCAAGGCAATGAGTTGGTTTGGCTCCACGGTCAGATCAATGCCGGAAAGGGCGTCGCTTCTTTCATCCCGATAGCGCAGGGAAACACTACGGAATTCCACGCGACCGCTGAGGTTCGTAAACGAGATAGCACCCACCGGGGATTGAACCTCCACCTTATGTTCCAGGATTTCCAGCACTCGTTGTGCACCGGCTTCCGATTCACCAATAGCGTTGACTAACCAGGCCAGCTGCTGAACCGGACCCGAAAGCATTAGTAGATAAGCATTGAATGCCACCAGTTCACCCACTGTCATCTTTCCCTGGATGACAAGTGGGCCACCGACCATAAGGATCAGAATGGTGCCCATGGTAATAAGCAGGTTGGTTGTTGGCATAACCTTTGACCATTCGCTGAGGACTTTGATGCGAGCATTGAAATAGCTGCGATTAATCTGATCAAAACGGTCAATCTCATGGGACTCGCGGGCGAAAGAGCGTACGACTTGGACGCCTGAAACATTCTCTTGTAATTGGGCGGAAAGATCTCCGAGGGTGTTGTCCACGACGTAGAAAAGACGGGTGATGCGCTGCCCAAAATCGGTGGTCATCATCACCATTGGGACCAACGGCACCAGGGCAACAGCTGCAAGCCATGGATTGCGCGAGACCAGAACCGCCACCACCCCAACCGAAAGAACACTCAATTGGACAATCTGGACAAGGCTATCCCCCGCAAAAGACTGGACGGCACGCACATCTTCGATGCAGCGGTTGATCAACTGGCCTGTGGTGCTATGGTCATGATAGGTAAAAGACAAGTACTGGATCCGATCGTACATGGCATTGCGCAAATCATAACCCATGTGCGCACCGATCCACTCGGTAAGATAGCGTTGTCCCAAATTCAGGACAGCTGTAAAAGTTCCGATGCAAACCAGAATCAATGCCGATCGTATAAGAAATGCAGTCTCCCCGGCCTGTAATCCCTGGTCAATCACACCCTGAATAATTTGCGGCACCACCAGAGAGAGGCCGGTAACGCTCAACAGGATGAGCATGTTGAGTAGAATTTGCCAAATATAGGGTTTGAGATAACTACGGAGTTTGAAAAGATATTTCATGGAAAAATCTGCAGATTATGAATTCGAAAAAGCTTTTTGGAGGATTTCCATGCCAAGTAGAAGTGTATCCAATTCATCCTGGCTAAAACAGTCAAAGCGAGTGGAAAGCCATCGCTCTGTTTCGTCATAAATCCCCGCCATCACACGCTGGCCTTCAGCTGTAAGCGCCAAGGGGATATTACGCCGGTCGGTAGGATCCTGGCTGCGAGTGACCAACGCCCTGCGCACCAGAGCATCGACAGCCTTGCTGACCGCCGAACGACTGGTCATGCTGGCATCTGCCAGTGCACTGACTGATGCACTGCCTTTGCGGATACGGCGAAGCACCTGGAACTGCTCCTCTGTCATCTGGTATTTCTCAACCGCAATGTGGCGAATTTGGTTGCGTGTCTGCCTCCAGGCAGGCGGGATGCTTTCCCAAAATTTATCGATCAGAATGGAGTTGGATGAAGAGTTAGGCATGGCGACCTTCTAATAGTTTCCTGTAAGAATAGTTGAATCCTGAAACTATTATACCGTACATTTTTTTCGGATTGCAGGCCATTTTTCCTAAGATTAGCTACGTAATGTCACTCTTGAATTGGTTATTGCATTGGTTGTTTCTCAGGAAGTAGATGGATCAGCCATTAATCCGCCCAGATTACCTCCAAATAACCTGTCACATGTAACTTGCTTCCCAAATCATTTTATCCTATACTACAATAGGTGTTCAGCAAAAAAAAGTCGATAAACACATCCGAAATAAAGCTAATCCAAAAAAAGGAGTAAAATATGTCTGAAGCACAAGTTACAACCCGTAAGAAGATAACCCTTCCCTACCTCTTTAAAAAAGTCGCTGAAAATCAGCCTATTACTTGGTTGACCTGTTACGATTATCCTACCGCCTATCTGCAAGAACAGGCAGGTATCGAGATGATTCTCGTAGGCGATAGCCTGGGTATGACCATGCTCGGCTATGATAGTACCTTGCCGGTCACCATGGATGACATGGTCCGTCACGCTCAAGCTGTCCGGCGCGGGGCTCCCACCGCTTTTGTGGTCGGCGATATGCCGTACATGACCTACCAGCCTTCCGTAGAAACTGCTATCCGCAACGCAGGCCGTTTCATGGCAGAGTGCGGTTGTGATGCCATCAAACTCGAAGGCGGCGCTGCAATGGCTGACCGAATCAAAGGCATCGCAGAAGCTGGGATCCCAGCCATTGGACACCTTGGGCTTACGCCGCAATCTGTCAGCGCCTTGGGAGGTTTTCGTGTGCAGGGTAAATCTGCCTTGCTTGCGAGGAAAATAGTTGATGACGCTAAAGCACTCGAAAAAGCCGGGGCTTTTGCGATCCTGCTTGAAATGGTGCCAGATCGATTATGCAAGCTTATTACCGAACGCGCCGAGGGTTGTATCATCATGTCACTCGGGTCTGGTCCTGACGCACACGGTCAATTGCTTATCTACCATGACATGTTTGGCCTATACCCCAAATTCAAACCGAAGATGGCTAAAGTCTTTGGAAACGCCGGAGAGGTCATCCTGAACGGCTTACGAAACTACCACGACGAGGTCATCAGCAAACAATTCCCACAACCGGAAAATTGGTTCGGGATGCTGGATGAAGAGTTTGACGAGCTCAAAAAAATAATTGGCTAGTTCACGGCCTGAAATTTGATATTCATTAAACAAAATGTGAGATCATATAATGGTGAGTCTCTACGATTCCAAGAAAACGAGGATAACATGACTGACCTTCGATACCTGCTAGCAATACCTCACGACCGTCTGGATGCCATCAATAACATTCTACTGGACCCAGATGAAAAAGTTATGAATAACTTCCTGGCTGTAGTCGCCAAATACGGCACACCAGAAGAAATCAACCGCAAACATCGGGAATCCCGCAAGTTTGATCATCTGATGGGGATTGTCAAGGAACGCGCCCCCGGATACATCAAAGACTTGAATTGGCTGATGGAACAACGCGACAAGGGTGCATTCATTTCCGTAGCAGAGTATCGCAACCGGGTCTTAGGCGTTCAGACAAAAGACATGAAATTTGCCGATGAATCTGCTGTAACACTTGAGGTCTCAGCTTTGCAATACTTCCCCTGGGTACGATTGATATGCGAACGCGCAATTAAAGATCAGAGTCTTATCCCAGGACGCTTCATCGCAGTTCGAAAAATGAAAGAATCCGAGCTGGATGGTGATTTGCCAGCCATCGTAGCAGCATTGGATATCATTGGTTCATCATTCGTGGAGACACTTGACACGAAAGGCACCGATGGCTCCAACCCACACCTGGGTGGTCCCGCCACCATCACCGGATATTTCGGAGGAATCGGTCAACCAAATGAACACGCTTTAATGTGGCTGGATGAGTTCCTATATTATTACACTAATTACGGCGTCCAGCATGTGCTTAACTTTAACGCCGGGACAATTCTGCTTGGCTTCTTACTTTATCGCCTGGGAGTGGATATCCAATTCAAGATCTCTGTATTCTTCGGCTCGGATAATCCCTATCATGCCCTGTGGATTATGACCATGGCGAAACTGTTCAGCCGTGACGACGGGACATCTCCTCTAATCGGCTTTAACTGGTCCAACTCGATCAATAACCAGACCATGGAATTGACCGCCCAATTCCGCGAAGCTCTCGGTTTTGAAGATGTGATCCGCTTCGAGCATCACATCACCGAAACTTGGAAAAGCATCGTTATCCAACCATATGACCGACGCACAGAACTGATACAGATTGCGGATCATGTTGCAAACATCGCAGCCAAGCATGAAGGTGGTGATGTTGCCATTGAACAGACTCGCGCTCACCCCTCCGACATCCTGGATTACTTCCGGGATAAAAAAGAGGTGATCGACTCCGGAGATTGGGATAATCTGCAATTGAATTTCATGGATAAGGTGGATGCTTGCAACATGTCTGCTCGAGCGCTGACAAAGAAAAGGTTGAGTTTCTTAGCTGCTCAAAATTTGCATAAATAATTGAATGAAGATAAAAAAGAGACTTGATAGCAATTTGCTATCAAGTCTCTTTTTTATAGAAGTATTATGAGCTGATGGCTACGCGCATATTCACAGTAACCAAACACGTTATGCATGTGCGCGATCGAGACATTCACAATTTTAAAGACCCTGATACCTAGAATCATCCAAATTCTTATTGAGTTTTTCTTCATCGGTCTCTTCCTTCACCTCTCCCCTGCCCCATTCCAGCTCAGCTTGTTCGGCTTCCCGCAACTTCGCCAACGGTTGGATACGAACGGCACTCCACTTGCCACAATATGGGCAGCGGGTAAATTTGGAAAGCCCCAGGTTCATGCTGAAGAGTGGCAGCGCAAATGGACGATGGCATTTCGGGCAGATCCCGCCTGCCAACCCGTATTTGCGCTCTGCACCAAGCGGTAGCTCCTTTATCTTGCCTCGCCCCATCACTAACGGAATAACAACAGCAAGAAGAATGGCACCAAAGACAATCACCAGCACAGGTACAACAATCTGTAAGGCAGCTTTTGTACTTTCTGAAGCAGGAACAAAATTTACGTTAATCACATTCGAACTGTATTGTTGTTCGCTAGAAGAATAACCGACCGCATACAACTCGTGCTGCCCAACAGGGAAATTATCGGTGTTGAATTGCAAATTGAAAGGTGCCTGGGTAACTTCTCCAATCTCGGTGCTATCAATATAAAAAGCCACCCGCGCAAGATCGGCAGGTCCGGTAACTTTCATGGAAAACAAACCCTGAATATCCCCATTAAGACCTCCATAACCAAAGTCACGCGACATTTTGAGGGTTAATTTTTCAGCCTGGGCATAGGCAAATGATGCGGTCAGCAGGCACACAATAACCGCAATAAACAATGCAATCTGGTATTTTTTCATAGATTCACTTCCAACGGGTAAGAATTTGCTCGCGCTGGAACACCCGCGTGGTCAAATAAACGAGCATTGCATCCAGCACCAGCATGATCAGAGCAACAATCGAAATGATCTCTTTATTAAGAACAAACAGGCCTGCCACCTGACCGAAGAACCCAGCCAGAACCGGCACTATAACCACCATTGACACCTGCTCCGCCACGCGCGGATCATTGACACGTGATGAGATCATCAATGCAAAAGAGACAGCCATGATCGCCATAAGTGGCCCAACAATGAAAATCGCGATCAACCAGCGCGCGTCCAAAAGGGCAGTTAGGAGTGTCTTATTTGCAACAATAATCCAAGAACCAAGGGCAAATATTCCAAATGCGCCATACGTAGCCACCACCGCTGGGATGACCGCAGCCAGAGACTTTCCAATCAACAACTCCACGGTGGTGATGGGTGTCGCTAGCAACGGTTCCAGACTACGAGTAGTTTTTTCGCCAACTATGGAATACGCGGCGATGGTTACAGGAATCGCCACCGGTATAAGCATGAACAGCATCATGAATTCACTTATTAAGAACACCTGCATGCAGTCGCCGCTGCTCAACCCACTCGGGCACATCGATTGAGTCGCTTCGGAAGACAATTCACTAGAAGTATTCGCAGGTGAGCCGCTTGAAGTACTACGTGTCCCATAAATGATTCCCAATGGTAGGGCTGTCATTAATAGCGGCAGGAATGCAACAGTGAATATCACCATTCTGTTTTTAAAAACTTCAGCCCACTCTTTGCGAACAATTGTGTTTATTTTATTCATATTAAGCACCCTTAACCAGTTGCAGATATACATCTTCCAAAGAATGGCGCAATTCGCCTACATACTGTATATCGGCGCCCGCTTTGACCAGCACTCGTACTACTTCTGGATTCTGTACATCAGGATCATCGAGAGTGATAACCAGTTTGTTTTCCACAATTTTGACTTCCCGTGCAAACGCCAGTTTGCGTACATCAGCGGCAATATTCTCGTCCGCCAACCGCAGATGGAATACCACCTTCCGTCCAAAAACTGAGGCACGCAAGTTGGCTGGAGTATCCACAACAAGCAGGCGGGATTTGAAAACACCGATACGGTCGCATAAACGGTCTGCTTCGTCCAAGTTGTGAGTGCATAAGAAAATTGTCCGGCCTTCTTTCTTTAGCTCGGCAATGAATTCACGCACCAGGTGCGACGCTTCAGGGTCAAGACCAGCGGTTGGCTCATCCAAGAACAGGATGCGCGGTTCATGCAGCAAGGCACGCGCAATAGCTAGTTTCTGTTTCATGCCTTTAGAGAATGTGCCCGCCGCGTCAAGGCGACGCTCATACAGGCCAAGCATCTTGAGATACTTTTCTATCTGCCCCTTTACATCTTTAACCTCGCATAACTCGGCGAAAATGCGCAGGTTGTATTCGGCAGAAAGGTTATCGTACATACCCGGGGTCTCGGTCAGTACACCAACGGTACGGCGGATCTCTGTGTCCTGCTGGCCCACTACAAACCCCGCCACCGTCGCCGAGCCGCTGGTCGGACCTATGAGGCTGGTCAACATGCGGACGGTGGTTGTCTTCCCGGCACCATTGGGCCCAAGGAAGCCGAATACTTCACCTTCAGCCACTTCCAGGCTGAGATTTTCCACTGCCTGGAGCGTGCCAAATTTCTTTCCCAAGTTTTCAGTACGGATCATGCAACCTCTCTATTGATAACGGGTCTTTTCCAGGGTTTCATCAGTTTCGGAAACTGGCTCAGGTTTGAATCCAAGTGTCGGAACTAGAGCAGCCACAACTTCCGGCAATGGCTCCGGTTGTCGTAACGCAAAAATAATCGCGACGCTCATTACAGCAAAAATACCTAAGATCCCTTCAACAGCCAGTGAAGAAAATCCGATCTGCGAAGTAAAAACAGCCACACCATCTGCCAGAGCATGGTAGAGAATTGCCAGACCCAACCACCATAATTTTTTACGGG
>CAIKOL010000197.1 GCA_903829085.1 uncultured Anaerolineales bacterium
CGGTTCCCCCGCAAAGAACGCGGTGCAGGCAGGCGGACAGCGGCTCCGCTGCTCCGCGCAGGCGCAGTTTGCCAGAAATGGTGCATAATTGAGAAAGTTCCCGGCGACTCACGTCGCCTACCAGCCGATGGCGGCTGGTAGCCGCCTCGGCTAGTCGCCCGTCCCCCCGCTGCCGGTGTCCCTGCGCTGCGCTCCGGGGTGTTTCGCAAAGCCAACCCGTTGGGCGGCACGGACATTGCGGAACTCTATTGACTCAATGATCGCCATATCAGAAGGAGTTGACAATGACCTCAATAGACAGTAAATATGTGCTTCTGACCGGAGGATCAAGAGGAATCGGTCCAATCATTGCTGAAACCTTGGCTAAAAGGGGAGCTCATATCGCTCTTGCCGCTCGTTCGGAAGAAGGTCTACAGAAAGTAGTCGAATCCTTGAAGAAATTCGACGTGCAGACCATGATCGCATGCGTTGATCTCGCACAGCCGCTCCAATGCCAGGAGCTCGTTTCAACCGTTATGGATAAATTTGGCACGATTGACATCCTGATCAATAATGCTGGCTTGGAGACCGAAGGCGCTTATACACACCTGCCCTGGGAAGCAATCCGTGAAACCATCGAAGTGAACCTTATCGCACCAATGTATCTGACTCATCTTGTTCTGCCACACATGCTGGACAAGAAATCCGGCCATATTGTTAATATCGCCTCTGTTGGTGCTAAATGCGGTGCTCCCTATGCGGCTACTTACTGTGCGACGAAAGCCGGAATGTTGGAATGGTCACAAGCGTTATCTCTGGAATTGGCAAATACAGGAGTGCATTTTTCCACCATTTGTCCAGGGTATATCACCGAGGTCGGCATGTTCGCCAAATTTGGCCTTACAGCGCCTCGCAGTATAGGGTCCTGTACACCCGCCCAGGTTGCCAACGCAGTTGAAAAAGCGATCGAACATAATACTCTGGATGTAATTGTCAATTCTCTCCCCAATCGTCTTCTATTTGCATTGAGAGAATTATCGCCGTCGCTTGGGAATTGGCTGTTGAATAAGCTGGGAGTTGTGGATTTTCAACGAATGAAAGTCGGTTTGTAAATGCGATCCGGTGCCGCCCAATGCCGGTTTCCCTGTCACGCCGCTGCGCCTGCACCCTTTGGGTGTGCTCTGCGAAGCCAAACCGTCAGCCCGCTCCTTTATAGAGGTGGATAATTTTCGATAAAGGGTCGAAGAAGAAATCCAACGAAATCGGGCAGGCATTGTAGTGAACAAAGGAAGCCAAGGTAATCCATGCGAGAACAACTCGAAGAACGTCTTAAACAACTCAAGTCTGAATTTGAAGCTGGACAAAAGATGTTGGCTGAACTGGAAGCCAAGCAAGTTGGCATACGCGAAACTCTATTGCGTATCAGCGCGGCAATTAAGGTTATTGAAGAAGAATTAGCCGAATCAGATCAGTCACCATCTGAACAGAGAAAATTGACCAAACCACAGCAATAAAATCCCGGCAGCCTTGCTTCGGCTATGTCTGCAACCTTTGAACCCATCCGGCGCCGAGAGTGCGCCTTCGCCGCAAGCGGCGGGGTATTCAGCGCTTCGCCAATAAATATCAAGATAACCACCAGGTCGGCTGACAGAACGTCGCGAAAGCATAAGAAGCGGGAAAACACCGGCACCACCCCATGGAACGCAGTGCAGGCCGCGGCTCTGCCGCCACGGGGGAGGCAGGATGGGGGTCGATTGCACAACCGCACAATGTTTGGATATATCCCCAAGGCTACTCCTTCTACCCCTGCCGGGCACCTGTCACTACGCTGCGCTTCGATAGCCGTGTTGTCCGTGTCCAAAACAGGTACTTGATTCTTCCTCTTTCCCGCCTGAAAGGTGGGAGGCAAGCTTGACAAAGCTTGTCAAACGAAGTCACGGGGCAAGGCTTTTAGACTTTAAGAAAGCCCTGGCAATGCAATTTCAATGTATTGATTTTTATCTAAAATGCGCGAGAATGGAATTGACCATTTGAGGCAAGAAAATCGTCAAGGTCCACCCGATCATGCCAGTGATGATTTTTCCCCTGCAAGGGTAATAAATATTCATAATTAATAAAAGGAGAGCGAAGTGAAAAACAAATCGATTTTCTTCATTCTTCCCCTTTTTATCGTATCGTTTTCAGCATGCAATATGAAATTTTCAGGCGATCCTTATATTTATAATACTCCCATGCCAACTGCGACCTTCATCGGGGATGAAAATTATTTTATCCCTGCGTCGGACCTGCCTTGTTATTCTGATGCCACATTCCAGACCATGATAAACGGTTTAATGGCATATCAAGGAGAGCAATACCTGATCTTGAAAGCAGATCAACCTGATGGGGTGATATACATACGTATTAATGATGATTCAAATTGCTGGACATTTTATCCACAGGGGGGGGTTGGGCATATTATGGGAAGTTATTGCAGGACATATTTTATCCCTGCTCACAATGCCTGGTGCGGTACTGACCCTGACTGGTCTTCCCATGGTCTTGGGCCATCCCTCACAGCCGGAAGAGAATATTTGCTGCTCGAGAAAGCATACTCTTCTGTCTGGAATTATGAGATGCTCCGGGTGGGGTTAGGGGACCCTTACGTTGACGTCCAGTCGGATCTAAATAATTGTTGGGTCTTCAATTATGATGGAACCCTCGTTAACAAGCCTTATTTGCCGCCGGGTCTAAGCTCCAGTTTGGGTGGATATTATGATCCGGCAACAGGGCAAACGCAATGGGCCACTCATCTTTTTGATTCTAACCTCACAGCAGGATTTTTCTGGTTTGATGGCCTACAATTTACTTCTGCTGGCTGTGGAACCCTCACCCCAACCTATACTCCCTCAAAGACACCTATCCCCACCGTCTCATCAACGCCGACGATCACCTACACGCCCACTCTTTCTCTCACGCCGTCACAGACTTTCACACCCACCCTCTCTCCAACCCGAACCTTGAGCCCTACGCCAACATTCACTATCACCCATATTGCGATCTATTTCACCCCGAACATCAATGCCTATTGCCGGGTTGGTTCCGATATTTCTTTTCCTAATAACGGGATAGCCTATCAAGGACAGGCTTACATGATGGACGGGCGCAACCTGGATAACACCTGGTATCGCATTATGATAAATCCCAACCTGGGTTGTTGGGTACCAGTCGACGCTGGCGCTCTTTCCGGACCGGTGTCCGATGTCCGGGTCCTTAGAGATGTGCCGACATATACCCCCACGCTCAGCATCGATTGCCCGTCTTACAATGATGTAAGTTCCTGTAATGCCCAACCTGCGTGTATCTGGATACAGCCATTGACCACCCGTGGCTATTGCGAAAAGAAGTAAAGGGACCCCTCATCTTGAGCTTGATGTAACCGATCTGGATAAAGTGTCTTCCTCCCCCTGAATCCGAAATGGGGGAGGCAGGAGGGGTCAATTGCGCAAACGCACAACGCGTTATATATCCCCACGGCTAGCCTCTCTGCCCCCTGCGGGGCACCTACCACGCAACTGCGCTTTGGTACAGGTGTCCCCCAAATGATTGACATTTGGGGGAGGACGGGTGGGGGTTGGGTTATCAGGATCGGCTGGTGGGCAGGGTCGGCTCGTTGGGTTTCTTGGGCAGCAGGCTGGTGACGACCATCAGGACGCCGACGATCAACAGCACCACCGCCCAGTAGTTCTGGAAATTCTCGCCCAGGATGAAGGCCAGCAGGGAGGCAGCCAGCAGGGCCACCGCCGGGTATTTGGCCCACTCGGTGGGCTGGGTTTTGCGGCGCAACCAGAGCAGCCCGAAGGTGACGGCGAAGCCGAGCAGCAGGATGCCGTTCAGGATGCCGCTCCAGGCTGCCTGGTTGGCGGGCACGAACATGGTAATGACGACCACCAGGCAGATGCTGGCAAAGATGCCAGCCGGGATGAGCGCCCACCAATTATCCCTGCCGCGGAAATAGACGATGAAGAACGGCAGGGCGAAAAGGAACATGACCGCCGCGCCCATCAGGTCCCCGCCGACGAGCATGGCCAGCAGCGGGAAGGTGCCCACCAGGGCGATGACCGCGGCCGGGATGAGCGCCCAGCGCCGCGAACGGTCCATCAGGTAGACTGCCAGGAACGGCAGGGCCACGGCGTACAGGAACAGCGCGCCGACCAGGTTGCCGTTGGCGTGGGTTGACAGCAGGCTGATCAGCCCCAGGACGAACAGCGCCCAGGTGGGGATGAGCGCCCAGCGGCGGGAGCGGTTCATTATATAAACGATCAGGAACGGCAGAGCCGCCGCCAGGAGGAACAGCCCGCCGATCAGTTCACCGTTGCCCTGGTCTGCCAGCAGGGTGATCATGGCGAGCACCGTCAGCACCCAGGCCGGGATGAGCAGTCCCCAGCTCTGGCGGTTGACGATGAAGCCGGCGTAGAACGGCATAGCGATGGCGACCAGGATGGGGACGCCCAGGAACGAGCCCGCGAGGGCGCGCGTGGCCAGCGCGATGGTCAGCGAGAGGGCGGCGCAGATCAGGGTTGGAAAGAGCCAGCCCCACTGCTTGACGCCGTTCAGTAGGTAGGCCAGCAGGAACAGGACGGCCGCCCCGCCGAAAATAAAGACCCAGGCGTTGGTCGAGATCCTGGCGAAGTCGATGTAGCCGAGCCGGTCGGCCAGCAACGCGGCGCTCAACAGGATGAGCGTGATGCCCCAAAAGAGATTTGCAGATCTTTTCATGGTGTCCCTTTCTCCTCGAATAGCGATGGTATGACTCTATCTACGGGTTCGGTTCTTTGTGGTTGCCTGGCAGGTTCCTGCCGGCAACAGGGTGCTGCAACCCCGATGATACCTTTATTTTAACCGTTCCCCCTATTTATTTGCTATTAGCTATCCATCAATACCCCAGAATCCTCTTCACTACAGGAGGCGGGAACATTTAAATTTTCGGACTTTGAGAAAACCATATCGACCAAATCCTCGAG
>CAIKOL010000198.1 GCA_903829085.1 uncultured Anaerolineales bacterium
CCTGGTTACTGTAGTGCACCCCAATAGTTAGACAAGTTATGGTGAAAAAAAGGACTGAGTTCTGAACTGAACGGGACTCAGTCCTTTTAGTTTAACCTTGATTCGCGAATTGTTGTAGTACTCGATATAATCAGATAGTGCTGTTTTGAACTCTTCGATCGAAGAAAACATTTGGTCCGTATAGAACTCGGTTTTCATTAAGCCAAAGAAATTTTCGATCACGCTGTTGTCGTAACAATTTCCTTTCCGGGACATGCTTTGTTCGATCCCCTTCTCTCTGAGCATCTTCCGATAAGGCCTCATCTGGTAATGCCACCCCTGATCCGAATGTAGGATCACAGGACCCGGGTCAGGATATTTTTGGAAGGCTTTCTCCAACATCGATCTCACCAAGTGAAAGTCGGGGGTCTTGGACACGGAATAACTCACGATCTCCCCGTTGAACAGGTCCAGGATCGGAGAGAGATACATCTTCTGGCCAAGCACCTTGAATTCCGTGATATCCGTAGACCACTTCCGGTTGGGCTGGGTGGCTTTGAAATTACGCTTCAGTCGATCAGGAGCCACTTTCCCAACTTCTCCCCGGTACGAGCGATATCTTTTCGGGCGCAACCTGCAGGTGAGATTCTCTTCCGTCATCAATTTCATCACTAATTTATGGTTGGTTGTATAGCCGCACTGGTGCAGGGTGAGGGTTACTCGGCGATAACCATACCGTCCTTTATGCTCAGTGCAGATCTGGCGGATCGCCAGCCGTTCATGCGGGTGCTTTTGAGGCTGGGAGAGCCGTTTCTGGTGGTAGTAATAAGTGCTTCTGGGGATGTTCGCAATTCGCAGAAGCTGCAGCAACGCATATTTCCGCCTTAGTTCAGAGATAATTGCTACTCGGTCGCTTTGTCGTGCTTTTCCCGAGCTTCCCGCTCTGCAACCAAGGCGTTCAATTTTTTTAGGTATTCATTCTCCGCACGCAAGTATTCATTTTCCTCCAGCAGTTGTTCCACTTGCGTGAGCGCTCGCTTGGGCTTCTGCCGTTTCGGGCGTCTGCCTTTCTTCTTGGGTTCCAAGCCGTTGATCCCGTTTTCCAAGTACTTTTGCTCCCATTCCCAGACTGTGGCCGATCCTCTGATCCCGAATTTTATCCCGGTTTCTTTGGTAGATAAATGGTGCGTGTGCATGTAATCCAGAATTTGAAGTTTTTGCTCCTTGGAATAGGCTGTATATTTCCTCGAGAACACTGCGGCACCGTGTTCCCGATACAGCTGGACGCTTCGTTGCAGTATGTCCAGTGACATGCCGCACTGCATTCGAATATCCAGCTCGCTTTCTCCAGCTTCCACAGCCTGGGCCGCTGCTAACCGTTCCGATCTTGTATATTTTGTCATAAAAAACTGCACCTCCATTCGTTGAATTGTGTCCAACTTATGGGGTGCAGTTCACCGTCTCGGAAGGCTCTTTTTACTACAGCTACCTTACAGCTACCAGAATGGAAGACGTGGAAAATATAGAGAAAATATACGTTTTTATCCCCATATATAGTACTCTAAAGACAAAATAGCATTATATATAGGGGATATACGGTTGAGAATTGGGGATTGGTGATTGAGGATTGGGAAATGAGAGGGGATTGAAACGCGATTGCGGAGGTGCTATAGTAATGCTGGAGAAACATCCGCCTGCATACCCTGACTTGAATAATAAAAGCGGAACAAAACGTATAGGCCAAACATTGTAGTAATGTCAATACCTTACCATTCCTTGCGGTATGCTTGTCAAGGAGAATTCGCATGGGGAAACAACGGGCACGAACCATTTCCTGGAAGAAAGCCATCCTACTGTGTGCGCTGGCAGCGACCTTCGTGCTGCCGGTGAGGGCTGTGCTTGCCAACTCGGGGCCGCCGCCGTCGGTGGCGTGGTTTTCCATCGTTTATGAAACAGCCCAGACCCCGCGGCTGCTGGGGATACAGTTGATCGCCTGCATGGATGCAAATTGCGAGCAGCCGATCCTGCTGCAGCAGTATGGGAGGTGTGACCAGGCGGGTTGTCTATCCTCCACCCCGCAATTAAGCGGCTGGAACAACAATTTTGCGTGCGCAGCCAATATCTGCCGTTCGTCGGCCTATCCAAACCACAGCGGGAACAACTTCAAACTGGTGGCCCAATTTTCAGACCGGGTGCGCAGCAGCGGAGTGGTGGCAAAACTGCCCTCGCAGTACGGGGAAGACCTGTCCTGGCGGGTGAGCGTGCGGGAGGCGGACCTATCCATCGAGACAGGCCCCCTGCCGGCGGTCAGCGACCGCAACCGGTCCTTTCCCAGACAGCCCCTGCTGCTGTTCTTTGCATCCATCCTGGTGGAAGTGGTGGTGGCGGGTGCCTGCTTCTGGCGAACCGTGGAACCAAGTCATTTTGAGAGCAGCCTGGGGATCGTTTTCCTGGTCAACCTGGTATCACTGCCGGTGGTGTGGTTCTTTTTCCCGTCGCTGGGACAATTCCAGTCGGAAGCGAACCGCAGCTTGGGTTTGATCTTCCTGACGGCGGCTTTCTTCTATGGAGCTCTGCTGGCTGTCATTTATCGATCGGGAGGCAAGACCAGAGGCTGGATCATCGCCCTGAGCGTGCTCTCGCTGCCGTTCACCGCCCTGTGCGCCCTGATCATTCCTTCCTTTTTAAACGGTTACGAGAGTGGAAGTGTTTTTGTGCAGGGACTGCCAGCCAACCTGGCGATCGCGGCCTCCGAAGTATTCGCAGTGGTATTCGAGGCAGTATTGATCACCATCCTGAGCAAGGGGAGGCTGCCGGTCAAGTGGATCTGGATCTCCAGCCTGCTGATGAACGCGGCGAGTTTTGTGACCGGGATGTACCTGTCAAATATAATATCATCCACCCCAAGGGAGGTGCTGATCCCACCAGACACACCGTCCGCGCCGACCCTGATCGCAGCGAATACCTGGACCAGCCTGGGACCGGTCAATGGAATCGTTCAAGCCCTGGCGGTCGACCCGCTAAACCCGGGCAACCTATATGCGGGGCTGGTTGGGGCGGGTGTGTTCAAAAGCAGCGACGGAGGCGGGAATTGGATGCAAGTCAATAACGGGCTGAGCGATACGAGCGTATACGCCCTAGCGATCGACCCGGAGACGCCCACCAGCCTGTATGCGGGCACCCCGAGCGGGGTATTTAAAAGCACGGACGGCGGCGCGAGCTGGAGCGCAACCAACCAGGGGCTGGCTCGTGAAGGTCTTTCAGCCAGCGTGGCAGCCCTGGCGATCGACCCGGAGACAACAACCAATATTTATGCAGGGACAGCTTCTGGCATCTTTAGAAGCACGGACGGGGGCGGACCCTGGAGCCTGGGCACGGATCCCACCCAACTCTGGGGCGTTGCTGCCCTGACAATTTACCAGGGAAGCACGACCAACCTGTACGCAGGGGCAGTGGGGGGCGTGTATAAAAGCACGGATGGGGGCAGGAGCGTGGTCAACCAAGGCCTGCACTACGTGTTTTCCCTGGCGATCAACACGGCGATGCCGGGCACCCTATATGCGGGGACAATGGAAGGTGTTTTCAAGAGCACAGATGGAGGAGAAAGTTGGAGCAAAACAAGCAACGGGCTGGGCCAAGCCAGCATATTCGCCCTGGCGATCGATCCGACGGCGCAGGATACCCTATTTGCAGGGACGCAACAAGACGGCGTGTTTAGAAGCACGAATGGAGGCATGACCTGGGAGCCACTCAACAACGGGTTGACCACCATGAAAGTCTGCGCATTATTGATCAGCCCGGCGATGGCGGACACCCTTTATGCGGGAACAAATGGCGGGGGTGTGTTCGTCCTAAAGATGAAATAATGACTCCATCCGATGGATGAGGGTCGAAGGAATGGAAATACAACAAGGAGGAGAACGCATGAAATCCCATGAGCGAAAGCGAGATTTATTATTGAAACGCGGCCTGGCAGGCTGCCTGGCACTGGCATGCGTTTTGAGCGGCCTGGTGGGGACAGCGCCGGTTATGGCAGGCGGCGCGCAACCGATCCTGCCGGGGAGCAGCAGCCTGAGGCCGGACGCAGGAACTCCCATCCAGATGAGCTCCGAGGTGGTCACGATCACCATCCGGCAGGCAACCGAAAAGGATAACACGCTGCTACTGCTGACCCCGAATTACTACGGATTTCAAAGACTACCGGTATGGTATCCGGGCGTGGCGGAGGTGACAGCAGATTTTACTTTGAAAAACCCGACCAGCCAGGTGGTCAGTATGAAAGCATGGTACCCGATGGCCAACCTAATGGATGCCGTGGACTGGAATTTATCCCCCAGCGAGAGGATGGCGCGCATCCAGGAATTCGAGGCATACATCGACGGAGCGCCGTCGAACGCAATGGTGAGCGAGCTGCCCAACCCGCAGGGCGCGGAAAAACCTGCCCTGCCGTGGGCCAACTTCCCGGTGACCATCCCAGCCGGGAAGGAAACGGTCGTGCAGATCAGGACCAAGTTCCCGCTGCAGCCTTCCATTTCGGGGATCGAGATGACTCTGTACCACGTCTTCAACACTGCGGCAGGCTGGGCGGGACCGATCGGGAAGGCCGAGCTGATCGTGAACCTGCCCTACCCGGCCTCAACGGAGACGCTGGCAGGCATCCCAGCCGGCGTCCTGCGCGTGCCGCCCTACTACCGGCCATCGCAGCGGGCAGACCTGCCAGCCGGGGCGGTGCTGGAGGGGAACCAGGCTCGCTGGACATGGAAGGACCTGGAGCCGGGAGGGCAGGACGATCTTGCACTGTGGCTGATCCAGCCCGCCCAATGGGAGGCCCTGAAAAGCGCGCGGGCAGCCGTGCAAGCGAACGCAGGGAATGGGCAAGCCTGGCTGGACCTGGGTTACGCCTATTATTCGTTATCGAGCAGCGGACCCGGCTGGCCAACGGTGTTCGGCACCATTTACCTGCCGCAGGGAATCGCCGCCTATAAGAAGGCGGCGGTACTGCTGCCGGAACGCTCTGCGACGCATGCCGGGCTGGGACTACTGACACTGGAACTGTATACCGCGAATGGGAATGCGCCCCCGGAAGCAATCCAAACCGTCCGGGACGAACTTCAAACCGCCAGAGCGCTGGAGGCGCAGAATCCCACCATCGAGAAGGAAACCGGCAGAACGCGCTGGCTACTATCCGCATTGGAAACCGAATGGACGACGGCCTTCCCCGGCGAGGCGACTGCCACAGTGGGAGAGGCTGCGCACGATGCAAGGATTACTGAGACAGCCCCTGTCCCAACACCTTCCGCGACAGCGACTAGAAAACCCATCAGTTCCATGACGCCGATCCCAACGGCAACGATTATGCCCACAAGCACAGAGGCGACAGGCAGAGGACAGAGTACGGTCCTGCTCCTGGCAGGGTGCGTGCTGGTACTGGCCGCGGCGGGGATCCTTTTGTTAAGTAGAAAGAGGAAGAGCGGAGGACCGCCGTGAAGACAAAATACAAAGTTATATGGAGCTGCATCCTGAGCGCCTGCTCCTGAGTGCCTGCGAGCCAAACAAGGTTGACATAGGTGTAATGGCAAAATCAGACCTGAGCCGGGAACCCGCTCCAGTGGTGCCTGCAGCGGATGCGCAAGCCCTGCTGGAGGGCAACAACGCCTTCGCTTTTGACCTGTACCAGCAGGTGAGCGGGGAGGATAGGAACCTGATCTATTCACCCTACAGCATTTCGCTGGCAATGGCAATGGTGTACGGCGGCGCGGCGGGTGAAACGGCTTCCCAAATTGCCAGCAGCCTGCATTTCAATTTACCGCCGGAACAACTCCACCCGGCCTGGAATGCGCTCTCGCTTGACCTGGCCCAGCGCCCGGCGCAATCCAAAAAGATCGATCGGAAGAACCCCATGCTGCTGAACATTGCCAACGCGGTGTGGGGACAACTGGGTTATCCGTTTGAGCAGGGCTACCTTGACCTGCTGGCGGTCAATTACGGGGCGGGAGTGCGGCTGGTCGATTTCAGTGCGGCACCTGATGCGGCGCTGCAGCAGATCAACAAGTGGGTCGACCAGGAAACGGATGGAAAGATCAAGGAGGTGATGCCGCCCGGCTCGATCGATCCAGACACGCGCATGGTGCTGGCGAACGCATTATTTCAAGGCGGCCTGGCAGGAAGCATTCGTAAAAAAGTTGACGCAGGATGCCCCCTTCATCTTGCTGGACGGCACGCAGGTGCAGGTGCCCACCATGAAAACCGACGGCGGGATCCCGGTGCGGATGGGTGTGGGCGAGGGTTACCAGGCGCTGGCGCTGCCCTATAAAGGCGACCTGGCTGAAATGGTGATCCTGATGCCAGATGCGGGCGAGTTCGATTCCTTCGAGAGCACGCTGGATGCCGGGAAGTATGCAGCCATCCTGGATGGATTGAGGCCCAATACATTAACTCTTTTCATGCCGAAATTTGAATTCACAGCCGACATCAACCTTAAGCCGGTTTTATCGGGGCTGGGGATGCCCCTGGCTTTTGACAGGGACCGGGCAGATTTCAGCAATATGACCCAGGCGGAGCGGTTATACGTGCAGCAGGCACTGCATAAAGCGTACGTGCTGGTGGACGAGCAGGGCACAAAGGCGGCTGCAGTCAGCATCGTTATCATGATGCCGGCTTCAGCGATGCCCAATGAGCTACACATCGACCGGCCGTTCATTTTCGTGATCCGGGATGTGGCAACCGGGACGATCCTGTTCGTGGGGAGGGTGTTGAATCCGCTGGAGAAGTGACCCCATCCCAGGATGATCGAGCCAGGTACTGGCTGCTGGGTGACCTGGGCCTAGTGCTGCTGGCCATGGGAGATGCACCCGGAGCGGCCCGTCTTATTACCGAAGCGCTCCAGACAGTGCGTGAGAAGGGATGGGGGCAACAGGTGTGCGAAGCCAACATTGGATTGGCTGCCTGCGCACTGGCGCGCGGCCAGCTGGATGAAGCACGCACATATGTGCATGAAGCCTGGGATTTCCTGAAGGAGCATGGTTGGTTCGGCCTGGGCAACCCCGGCAAGACTTACCGCATATGCATTGATACGTTTGAAGCCCTCGGGGAGACCGAACAAGTGGCGGAGGTTCTTGAGATTGCCCATCAGATCCTAGTGGACTACGCTAATTAGGTCAACGAACCGGAATGGCGGAAATCCTTCCTGGAAAATGTGCCAGATAACCGGGCACTCATGGAGATGTGGGAACACAGAAAGCAGTAAAGACAGCTTCTTCACCTTTGATATACCACTAGCACCAATAATTATTACAGCTACCTTACAGCTACCAAAAAAGAAGACATAGAAAACCTGCTAGATTTGGACAGTGTAGACATGAACATACCCCAATATGTAGTACATGTTACTCACATGATAGCCATATATAGGGGGTAGAAAAGCTAGACTGCATAGAAAATGATCTTTCCCCAGCTCATAATCGCTTGGTCGCAGGTCCGAATCCTGCCGGGCCCACAGATAAAAAAACTCCTGGTTACTGTAGTGCACCCCAATAGTTAGACAAGTTATGGTGAAAAAAAGGACTGAGTTCTGAACTGAACGGGACTCAGTCCTTTTAGTTTAACCTTGATTCGCGAATTGTTGTAGTACTCGATATAATCAGATAG
>CAIKOL010000199.1 GCA_903829085.1 uncultured Anaerolineales bacterium
CATGTCCGCATCAAGGAAGGGGACCGCGAGCGCATTCAAGAGTTCAAAGGCACGGTTATTCGCATGCGTAAAGGTGGAAATAATGCGAATTTCACGGTCCGCCGAACGGCATCCAATGGTATTGGCGTTGAACGTACTTTCCTATTGCTATCCCCGCGTATTGATAAGGTAGTGGTAGACCGCCACACCCACGTACGTCGTGCGCAATTGTATTTTCTGCGCGGATTGACAGGTAAGAAAGCTCACCTCAAACAGAAATTCGAATAGACCAAAAAAGGCTTACAATAAAAGGGTGCAGATGTATTCTGCGCCCTTTTGTAGTTGGTATGGAGGAGACATGGGCCAACCAATAATTGGCATTACTACTTATCAAGGGAAAAATGATGAAAACCTACCAATCGTATCTCTACAACGTGCCTACGTAGATGCTTTGATACAAGCCGGGGGAGTGCCGGTGCTAATTCCATCCAACTTGACAGATATAGCTCGCCAGAATCTTTACGGACGCTTGGATGCCATCCTGTTTACTGGAGGAGGAGACATTTCTCTTGACCGATTTATCGGAACACCGCATCCACGTGTAGGAAATTTGGATCCAGAGCGTGATTCTATCGAAATGGATTTCCTGGTTTCCCTTGTTCAGGACGGGAAACCTTTCCTGGGGATTTGCCGGGGTTTCCAGGTGATCAATGTGGGGCTGGGAGGAACGCTATATACGGACATTGAAGATCAGATGCCCGCGGCCCTGAAACATGATTATTATCCCAATTACGCGCGCACTTTCCTGGCACATGAGGTTACGGTGGTTTCTGGAACACAATTGGAGAAGATACTGAGTCAAACAGATTTATCCGTGAACAGCCTCCACCATCAAGGTGCGAAAGTCATTCCTGCACCACTCAAGCCAACAGCTTTTGCTCCTGATGGTCTGGTGGAAGCAGTTGAGCTGTTGAACCACCCATTTGGGATTGCTGTCCAGTGGCACCCGGAGTGGCTTACTGACCAACCAGCAGCGAGACGGTTATTCCGGGCGTTTGTAGAGGCAGCGCAAGACCATCGATGAATAAGAACGAGAACGTGCTTCCGATCGGCATATTTGATTCCGGGGTGGGAGGGTTGTCGGTCTTGCGAGCCATTCGGGAACAATTGCCAATCGAATCCGTACTCTATTTTGCTGATCAGATTCATGTGCCTTACGGGCAACGGTCCATGGAAGAAATCTGCATTTTTTCCGAAGCAATTACCCGCTTTTTGTTGAACCTGGATGCAAAATTGATCGTGGTAGCATGTAACACGGCATCGGCAGCGGCCCTTCTATTTTTGCGAAATACATTTCCTAATATCTCCTTTGTAGGGATGGAGCCGGCGGTCAAACCCGCGGCAGAGAATACACAAACAGGTGTTGTAGGTGTATTAGCTACTCCTGCGACATTCCAAGGAGCGTTGTACGCATCGGTGGTTGAACGGTTTGCTGGAAATGTGACCCTTTTACAGGACACTTGCACTGGATTAGTACAGCAGATTGAGCGAGGCGACTTGAATGGAAGTAAGACCCGCACAATCCTCGAATCTGCGTTGAACCCCATGCTGGAGCGTGGAATTGACACCATTGTCCTGGGGTGTACACATTATCCCTTTGTTATTCCAATAATCCAAGAGATTGTTGGATCAGGTGTGCGTGTCATTGACCCCGCTCCGGCGATTGCGCGCCAGGTCACCAGGCTGCTGGATTCGTCAAAGAACCGGGCAAATGTTCCAAGCTTTGGGAGTGTTCAATATTTTACCAGCGGCGAGGTGACCCGGTTTGAAACTTTATTGCCAAAACTTCTTGGCGAAACAGGGGAAGCGATGAAAATCTTCTGGGGCAAAAATGGAATCTGTTCTTAGTAAAATACTCGAAACACTTATTGCAATTGTCCTGGTAAAAAAGGAACTAGGGAATGTCATTGGAAGTCGGTGCAACAAGACTCAGTAAGATTTGTTTCTGCTGCACAATTTCTCCGGTTTTTACCTTCAATCTAGTTACTGCCCCCGCAAATGGAGCTCGAAGCTCATTTTGCATCTTCATAGATTCCAAGATAATGAGAATTTGTCCTTTTTCAACTATTTGCCCTTCGAAAACCGGTACCAGTGCCGCCAGGCCAGGCATAGGAGCCTTCAGGGAGAATTCATTACCTGGGGTTTTATAACTTGCATCTGCTGATCGCAGCCGCTTCTCGCGCTCGTCTTCGATAATGATCGAATAGGACTGTCCCAGCAGCAAAACTTGCCATTTCCCTTCATCCTGGTAGACGTACCCCTCGAATGATTCACCGTTCACAATCAAAGAGTAAAGCGGTTGTCCACTGACAGCAGTAAAATCCACAGCGAGGATTTCCTCCCCAAAACGGATGTGGTGCTCATCCAGAATTTCAACCGGAAACTCCAGACCGTCTACTTCGGCGATATAGTTCATCGGTCTAACCTTGGTTGATGTGCGGCCCACTTCCATATTGATTTTTGTTTGGGCTGTCCGTAGACTTGGGTCTTGTGTTCCAATTGCTCATGTGCCACCAAGGTGGCAAATAAGGCAGCGATATCCAGATAAAGTTCTCGATTCTCTGCTGCATCACGCATTGAGAATTGTTCTTCCACAAACCGAGTGTCGTATTTGCCGGTAATGAACGGGTAAGTATCCATCATGGTTTGATGGAATGGTATGTTCGATCGTATTCCAACTATTTTATACTCTTCAAGTGCACGACGCATGCGGACAATTGCTTGGGAGCGCGTCTCACCCCAGACGATCATTTTTGAGATTAGAGGGTCGTAGTAAGGAGATATTTCAAAACCTGCAAACACACCAGTGTCAATTCGTACCCCTGGACCTGTCGGTGGTCTTGTAAGGGTAATGCGCCCCGAGGATGGCAAGAAACCATTATATGGATCCTCGGCATTTATGCGACATTCTATGGAGGCCCCGCGCCAACGAATATCATCCTGTTTACGGCTCAATTGCAAACCAAAGGCAACGCGGATTTGTTCGGCAACGATATCCATACCTGTGACAGCCTCAGTCACAGGATGTTCAACTTGCAGACGAGTGTTCATTTCCAAGAAATAGAATTTCCGATCTTTATCCACCAGGAATTCCACCGTCCCAGCATTGGCATAATCCACAGCGCGAGCAGCCTGGACAGCCACTGAGCCCATGCGTTGGCGTAAAGGTTCATCATCACCCAAGTATGGAGAAGGAGATTCTTCGATAAGTTTTTGATGACGACGCTGGATGGAGCATTCACGTTCACCCAAGTGGATAACATTTCCAAACTGGTCTGCCATGATTTGGAATTCTACATGGCGAGCTCCTTCAACTAGCTTCTCCAAGTAAACATTCCCATCACCGAAAGACGATTCCGCTTCGCGCCGCGCAGACCGGATCAGATCGGGCATTTCCTCTATATTCCGAACATCCCGCATTCCTTTTCCACCGCCACCCGAGATAGCCTTGATGATCAACGGGAACCCAATCTGAGGCGCGAACGCAAGCAGTTCGTCATCCTGAAGGGATCCTTCGCCTTCGGTTCCTGGGACGACCGTAACACCGGCTTTTGCTACCGTGGCCCGAGCGACGCCTTTATCTCCCATCGCGGCGATGGAAGAAGCCTTGGGACCGATGAAGACCAGGCCGGCATCCATGCAAGCGGCAGCGAAATCAGCCCGTTCTGCCAAGAACCCATATCCAGGGTGGACAGCGTCGGCCGCGCACTTACGCGCAATGTCGATAATTTTATCACCGCATAAATAAGACTCGCGCGCCGGAGAAGGTCCAAGCAAATAGGCTTCGTCAGCGTATCGGACGTGCAACGCTTGTCGATCGGCTTCGGAATAGACGGCAACAGTCTTGATTCCGAGTTCACGGCATGCGCGTAAGATGCGGACGGCGATTTCACCGCGGTTGGCAATCAGGATTTTTTTAAACATGCTAAATTCGGGGCATTACGCTTAATTCTTTTTCACCGACAAATTCACTGAAGAAACGGATTTGCAGGTTCAATTGTTCGGCGAACAATTGTTGCCCGGTAGGTGTGAAGAGAGGATTCTGCTCTCGATAGTATTCAAGTCGATGAATTCGCTCACTTAGTTTAGCCGCAAGCTTATCATAATCCTCTATGTCAGAGAAGCACCATTGTAAGATGCGATATGGCCCAAAGCGATCCACATTGTCGGCATCGCTTAAAATTTTTGCTTCCAATGTCTCAGGATTATCTTCATCTACGTGAGCGGCAATGGCGTAACAGATAATCTCAACTTGTGCGTGGTCGTATCCCTGGCTTTCCAAAATGGGGCGCGCTTTTTCTGCGCCGATGCGCCCGTGCTCGCGGCTGTTTTTGGCGTTGGTATCGAACCAGGCTAAATCATGGAGTAGACAAGCCACAACAATCAATTCTACGTCCGCGGATTCGTTTTCGGCTATCACTTTACCAAATTGTGCCACCCGAAGTGTGTGATTCCAGCGGTAATTAGCGTTGGAAAGAAAGCGTTCCAGGTTAGCCTTATCTTCTTGAGAACGGTTCTGGTAACTTTCTTTCAAGTACGCTTGGACAAATTTAGATATTTCCTGCAGGCGGTTTTCATTTTGAGTTTTCATTGTTTTTTCGCCCAAAGAAGCCTCTTGAGGTTTGTATTCGGATTGGAATAAATCAGGAGTTGACCAACTGGTCTATCTCACCATTCGTCAGGTTGGGCATCCAGAGATTATACCCACTAAAATGAATATATCACCGAGAAATGAACCAACAAGGGTTGTGCTGATAATCCCGCTTTTTCTCTAGTACCAGGGCGCGGTAGGCCAAAAATGACTGCGTTTGTTAATAGATTAATAGAAGCAAAAATACCTTCCTTCCCAAGAAGTGAATCGAGCGCAGATAAAAGAAAATTTCCAATCCAAGAGAAACCATGTCGATGTCAGCATCAATGGCTCCAGGTTAAAGAGGAATATTCCCGTGTTTTTTTGATGGATTGGAATCACGTTTATTTTGGAGCATTTCTAGCGCATTGATCAAGCGTGGGCGGGTTTCACTTGGTTCGATAATATCGTCAAGATAGCCACGCTCGGCTGCGATGTAGGGATTGGCAAATTTCTCCCGGTACTCATTCACCAGTTCCGCTTTGCTCTGTGCGGGGTTGCTGGCCTTTTCCATTTCTTTCCGAAAAACAATGCTGACAGCTCCATCCGGCCCCATGACGGCGATTTCTGCACTTGGCCAAGCCAGGTTGATGTCTCCGCGTAAATGCTTGCTGGACATGACGATATATGCTCCACCATATGCTTTGCGTAAAACAATTGTTACTTTCGGTACAGTCGCTTCGCAATAAGCATAGAGCAGTTTTGCTCCGGAACGGATGATGCCTCCGTGTTCTTGTGTTGAACCAGGCATAAAGCCGGGCACATCCACAAGTGTGATGATTGGAATGTTGAAGGCATCGCAAAACCGGACAAAACGGGCGGCCTTTTCACTCGAGTCGATGTCGAGAACACCCGCCAGTACTTGTGGCTGGTTTGCCACAATTCCAACAGAATGACCTCCCAGGTGCGCAAAACCAACTACGATATTCTGTGCAAAACCTTCGTGGATTTCATAGAACTGTCCATTGTCAATCACGCGTTGGATGATTTCTTTTACATCATATGGTTTTCCAGGGTCTTCCGGAATGATGGAGTTGAGTTTTTCATCTGTGCGCAGCAAGTCGTCTACAGTGGGTAAAAATGGGGGATCCTCAAGATTATTTTGAGGCAGGTATGAGAGTAATTTGCGAATTAGAAACAACGCGTCGGCTTCGCTTTCAGCCGCGACATGGCATACTCCGGATTTTTCAGCGTGCACAGTGGCACCGCCAAGCTCTTCAAAAGTTACTTCCTCATGGGTGACGGCTTTGACCACATCGGGGCCGGTTACAAACATATTGGACGTACCACGTGCCATAAAGACGAAATCGGTCAGCGCTGGCGAATAAACTGCTCCACCAGCACAAGGGCCAAGAATAGCTGATATCTGAGGAATCACCCCAGATGCGAGTGTATTACGAAGAAAGATGTCTGCATAACCGGCAAGGGATACAACGCCTTCCTGTATGCGTGCTCCGCCCGAGTCATTCAACCCAATTACCGGTGCCCCATTTTTTATTGCCAGATCCAGGATTTTACATATTTTCCCTGAATGTACTTCTCCCAAGCTGCCTCCAAAGACAGTAAAATCCTGTGAATAGACATAAACAAGCCGGCCGTCAATGGTTCCCCAGCCAGTCACAACGCTGTCTCCCGGCACCTTTTGTCCATCCAACCCAAAATCATGCGAACGGTGAACCACGAATGGATCAGTCTCATGAAACGACCCCTTATCCAGTAGCAACTCCAAGCGTTCGCGGGCGGTCAGTTTTCCCTTTTTATGCTGAGCTTCAATACGTTCAGGCCCGCCTCCCAATCGAGCCTTGGCTTTGCGATCACGCATATGTTTCAATTTAAGATTTTCGTCCATCATGTTTTCTTTATGAAATATAGTCTTGAAGGGGGTGAGAACAGAATAATAAATATAATTAGGAGGAAAACGATAGTAGTACCCAGAGCGAAGGGCCAATTAGCGTGAGGCAATTGTAATACCAGCCGGTCAAACCAGTACCAGGAA
>CAIKOL010000200.1 GCA_903829085.1 uncultured Anaerolineales bacterium
ATACTCCACTCGGGAGGGCCAGGTTGCCACCGATGCCGCAGATCAGGATGACGGCGCCTATTGCGAGGTTCTTGGGATCGAACAGGTTCACCTTCTCGGATTGGATGAGGGCAATGCCTTGCATGCCAATCACCCCGAACAGGTAGATACCCAGCCCCCCTTGAACAGCCACCGGCAGGGTATTGACTACTGCCACCAGTTTGCCAAAGAAACCGAGCACCATCGCCATGATACCGGCAGTCATCAGCACGGCAGTGGAATAGTTACGCGTGATCGCCATCAGCGAGTTGTTCTCACCGTAATTGGTGCCCGCGCAACCGCCCAGGAAACCGACGATCAGGTCATCGGAGCCATCTGCAACCAGGTTCAGACCAATCAATTTCTTGATTTCAAGGGGTTTGCGCCCCAATTCAGCTGCCAGGGTATCAATGTAAAGGCTCATCTGGTAGAGGTGAGCGGTGCTTTCGGGCACTGTGGCAATAAAGATCAAAGCGATGCTCAGGGCCATACCCCAGGCATTGGGATCATTGAAGGCTGGGAACGTGAATTTTGGCATACCAACCCAGGGGGCTGCAATTACATTTTCGAAATGGACAAGACCAAAGGGGATGGCTACCAGATAGCCAAAAATCGCTCCGAGCAAAATCGGCAGCATCCCGATCAGGCCTTTGCCTCGCAAGTAGACCGAAAACAGGATCGTTGCCAGCAGGGTAATCAGCGCCACCAGCCAGAATTTCCAGGCAATATCTGCAGCAGCCTTGATGGCCATTCCACCGGCATTATTGAGCGCCGAACCTGCCAGGGCGACACCTATGACCAACGCCATGGAACCGGTCACGATGGGAGGCAGAATTTTATCCAGTGCTTCCTTCCCGACGCGCATGATGAGGAAACCGAACGCAATTTCAAAAAGCGCAGTCAGAAGGATGCCCACCTGCACGATCCGTACCCCGTCGGGACAATAAATCTGGGACGGGTCATTGAAACAGGCTGGAGCAAATTTTCCCATTACCACCATGATCACTGCAATGTATGAGAAAGATGACCCGTAATACATGGGGATCTTGCGCTTGGCGACCAAGAGGGCGATGATGGTGCCGAGTCCGGAGGCCAGCAGCGTGACGCCAACGTCGAATTTGGTCAGGATGGCGACCAGTACGGTGGCAGGGAACATGGTCAGGAACTGCTGGAAACCAAGGCTGAGCATGGCTCCCATCGGCGGGCGATCATTAGGCAGGTAGCCGATTACCTTGGGTTTGGGTTGTGTTTCTGCGGACATTCTTCCTCCTTTAAGCTTCAGGTTGGTTTTATTGCCTATTCCGTCGATAGACAAAAAAAGAGAGCCGATAACGGCTCTCTAAAAAACAAAATGGAATGGGAATTTCTTGAGTTTCATCAATAAAGGGAGATGACAATCTTGTTTCGACATTGGAAGGTATTTTACGCAGATTGGAGAATCTGTCAAGGTTTCAAACGAAACATCCTCCTGGAGGAAGAGCAGGAAGGTGTGCAGGCTGCGCAGGTCATAGTTCACCCCGGTTGGGACATAGTCCTGGTTGAGGCGCTGGTCCACGTAGTCCAGAATGTACGGGCGTTTCAGGTCTGCAAGCCGGGAAACGTTCTTCTGCTCACACAGGAAAAGCCAGAGGCGCAGGTGTGAGCGGTAAGAGGGCAAGAAGGATGTTGAACTGCAATGGACTGATGATCGAACCAGCCGGGGTTGATATAACTACAGAGCCTGATTGCTGTATAATGTTGTCATGCTCACACAGAGGGATGCCAGAATTGCGCGCAAGGTTAAGCGCCGCCTGCTCAAAGTGACCCCGGTCAAACGGCTGATGGTGTATGGTTCGCGCGCCCGGGGGGAGGCCGCACCGGATTCCGACCTGGATCTCTACATCGAAGGCCCAACAGGTACCCCGGAAATGCGCCGGAGGATCAGCGAGGTTGCCTGGGAAGTCAGCCTGGAAACGGGCATCGTCATATCCACCTTGATCTATAGCAAACAGCTGGCCGGGCAGCCGATCATCAAAGCAATTGAGACGGATGGTGTTCTAATATGAATGAGGAGATCCAGCAGGCTATTCGTCTACGGGTGGAACAAGCACAGGAAACCCTCAAAGAAGCCGAAGCGTTGAGGGAACATGGTCTTTGGCGGGGAGTTATCAATCGTTCGTATTATGCGATGTTTTATGCTGTTCTAGCCTTGGGAGTATTCAGGCAGGTCATTCTTTCCAAGCATTCTCAGGCAATTGCTTTCTTTGACAAGGAATTTATTAAAACAGCAATTTTTCCACGCGAACTTTCGCGCTCCCTGCACCTGGGATTTGACCAGCGGCAGGTGAGCGATTATGGCGACATCTGGGCGGTAAGCCAGGAAGAGGCAGAGACCGTTTTCTTAGAAGCCAGGTTGTTTGTGGAAAGCGTGGACGGGTATTTAAAAAACAACCCTGACGCAGCGTTTCCGGTTACGCGTTCGCGGTCACGAAACCCTTGAAGCGTACCGGTAAAAGTACCCGATCGCAGCTTGCTTGCCGATTCACAAAACCGCCAGTACTCACTTGGATTGATGGATTACAAAGCGCGGTTCTATGATCCTCGTATAATACAGTTCCAGCAGCCAGACACCCTGACACCAGAACCTTACAATCCGAAATACCTGAATCGTTACGCCTATACCCTCGGTAATCCAATCAACGCTACTGATCCAAGTG
>CAIKOL010000201.1 GCA_903829085.1 uncultured Anaerolineales bacterium
GCCTGGGATTACCTGGGCGAGACGCGTGCGGTTCTCGAAGAATACCTGAATGGTGCCAAAAAGGATCAACTCCCCGCGGCCCAGGTGGAAACTGCCTACCAGGCCATGCTGGCGGCCGAAGGCTCCGACTGGTTCTGGTGGGTCGGTGCCGATAAGGACTCGGGCAATGATGCCGCGTTCGATACCGGTTTCCGTGAGACCCTCGGTCAGGTTTACGACGGCCTGGGTCTTGAACGTCCCGCTTACCTTTCAGTTCCCATCATCCAGCCGACACCGGTCGAACCGGTTGTGAGCCTGCAGGGCACCTTCACACCCACCATTGACGGTCTAATGACCACCCGTTCCGAATGGCAGACTGCCGGCGTCTTCAAATTTGACGGCGACCCGTCCGATCTCGAATTCGGCTTTGACAAGAATAACTTATACCTGGATGTGGTCGGCAGCCTCGCCCAGGACTTCGACATCTACTTGAAGATCCCGGCCCAGAATACCGGCACCGCTTTCTCGGAGAACGGCCAGGTTCTCGGTTTCTACGCCACCCACCGCCTCAGCTTCCGGGTGGCCGCGGGAACCCTTCAGTTCCAGGCCTGGGATGGCTCTGCCTGGCAGGACGTCTCAAGCAAGAACTTTGCCTGGCGTGCTGGGAATGGCTCCCTGGAGGTTGCCGTCCCCATTTCCGACTTGCAGTCCACCTTGGATGCCGGTGACAGCCTCCAGTTCCGACTTGCCACTGCCTCCGCCCTGTCTCCTGCCGGCGCTCCCGGGCGGATGATGGTGCCTGACCTGGGGCGCACCACCTGGGTGGTCACGGTTGACGACCCAGCCAATGACGACCATGGCCCCGGTGCATACACCTATCCCAGTGATGCGGTTTTCAAACCGGGTGTATTCGACTTGCTGAACTTCCAGGTTGGTTATGACGAGAACAATCTGGTCTTCAGTTTCAAAATGCGCGGCCCGGTGGAAAATCCCTGGGGTTCGCCGAACGGCCTGTGTATCCCCCTGCTGGATGTGTACATCAACACCGGTACGGGTGCGAATCCCATCATGCGCAACGGGCGGAACACTTCGCTTGATACTGGCTGGGATTACGCCCTCTCCCTTTCAGGTTGGAACTATGGCTTCTTTACCGCCTCCAACCCGGAAAAGATCTCCAGCAGTGTGCCGGTTACCATCATTACCGACCCGGGCAAGAACCTGATCATCGCCAAGGTCCCATTGAATGCCATCCCCGGTGACCCGGCCTCCTGGGCATATGGCGTGGCAGTCATGTCAAATGACGGCTACGGGATCAACGGCGTCCGGGATGTGACCGCCGCGGGTGGGCAGTGGGCAGTAGGCGGCGCCTCTGCCGACAAGAACCACACCCGCCTCATAGATTACCTGTGGCCCGCTGGCGATACACCCACGCAGGAGGAAATGCTCTCCACCTATACACCCAGCCAATCGGTGCCGGATGGATCGTCTCCGGCGGATACCCCGATGCTGCAAATGCTGCGCATCCCATAGCCCTGGATTACCGAATTAACCAACGAGTGACCACCTGTCAAGGTGGTCACTCGTTTTTTTTTATTATCCCAAGGACAAGTCTGGCGCTGTCCCAAACCTGTCCCGTACAATTCACCCGCTCAGGCTTTGGAGATTGCCACAAAGATCATCGGGCGTCTCCCGGTCTGGTTGCGCAGCAGGCTGCGCACCGCGTCAGTGATGGTCTTTTCATCGTCGAATCCAGAGCTGTTGACCAGGTCGGTGACTTTCTTTTGGACCGCCGGAACGAGTGTTTCGGCATCTTCGGGCGAGATGAAGCCGCGCGTGATGACCTCCGGTGTTTTCAACAACCGGTTGGAATATTTATCCAGAGTTGCCGTAATGAGAACAATGCCGGAACGTGCCAGTTGCTCGCGCTCGCGCATCACATCCGGGCCAATTTCTCCCACACTGTCGCCTTCGACGAAAACGTAACCGCCGGGCATGCGTTCGGCCAACGAGAGTTTCCCATCTGCCAGTTCCACCACCTGGCCATTTTCCACCACCACGATATTCTCCGCCGGTATGCCCACCTGTCTTGCCAGGCTGGCATGGCGTCTCAATTGGTGCAGTTCGCCGTGGATGGGCATGAAGAATGTGGGTCGCACCAGGTTGAGCAGGAGTTTCTGTTCCTCCGAGCTGGCGTGGCCTGAAACGTGCACCGGGGAGATGGCCTCATGCACCACTTCCGCGCCCCGCCGCATGAGACGGTTCATCGTTTTGCTGATGGCTTCTTCATTGCCGGGGATGGGATGGGCGGAAAGGACGATCGTGTCGCCGGCTTCCACATCGAACTGGCGGTTGGTGCCGGTGGCAAGCCGCCCGATGATGGAGGATGGTTCGCCTTGCGAACCGGTGCACATCAACACCACGTCTTTATCCGGCAGGTGCAGCGCTTCTTCCAGGCTCACCAGGGCCTTTTCGGGGATCTCAAGGTAGCCCATCTTCTGGGCGATCTTGGCGTTATCCACCATGCTGGTGCCCACGAAGGCCATTTTGCGGCCATGCCGCACAGCCGCGTCCGCCACCTGCTGCATGCGGGCGATCAGGGAGGCGAAGGTGGCAATGATGATCCGGCCGGGGGCGGTGCGGAAGACCTCGTCGAAAGCCGGGCCGATCACCCGCTCGGAAGGCGTCCAGCCGGGGCGTTCGGAGTTGGTGGAATCGCCCAGCAGCAGCGCCACGCCGCGCGCCGAAAACTCGGCCAGCTTGGCAAAATCAGTCGGCCAGTTGTCCACAGGGGTCTGGTCGAACTTGTAATCGCCGGTGTGCACGATCAACCCGGCGGGAGTGGTGATGCCCAGCCCGATGGAATCCGGGATCGAGTGGCAGACGTGGAAGGTTTCCACCTGGAACGGCCCGATCTGGATCTTTTCGCCGGCCTGCACCGTGCGCAGGTCCGATTTGCCTGCAAACCCGTTGCGCGCCAGCTTGACATCGATCAGCCCCCGGGTCAGGGGGGTGGCGTAGACCGGGGCCGGACAAACTGCCAGCAGGTGCTGGATGGCGCCGATGTGGTCCTCGTGCCCGTGGGTGATGACGATGCCATCCACGCGCCGGGCGTTGTCACGCAGGTACTGGAAATCGGGGATGATATAGTCCACCCCCAGCATATCGTTATCGGGGAACATCATCCCGGCGTCCACCACCAGGATGCGGTCGTTGTATTCATAGGCCATCATGTTCTTGCCTACTTCGCCCAGGCCGCCGAGCGGAATAATTCTTAGTTTTTGTTCTTTACTCATGGTTCATCCTTTATATAAGTTACCCGCCCGTTTTTGGGTACACCTCGATCATCCGGGAAACCGGGGATATTCCCCATCCTTTTCCCATGGTTTGAGAGGTCATTCGAGTTAAATAAAACACAAAACGCCCCTTGCAGGTCGCAGGGGGTAACGGAACAGGTAGATTGTGAGATTGCCAACTGCCCAAAGGCAGTAAAAGTTTATTTCAGATAGTGCACGTAAGTGGAATTCTATCAAGGCAAAATCAGTATAGCAGGTGCAGAGGGATTTGTCAAAGTTAATCGCGCCTTGTATTCCAGATGAATTGTTTTGACATCCATAAAAAGGAACATATACTATAAATTCACCGGCTCACGTGGACGCTTTGTTTTGTTAAAGGAACGCGGCGGGGGTACTCTTGAGGTATAGCCATGGATGACCAGTTTGCGCTCCCCGAACCCAAGGGCTCGTTCTTTGGCCGGTCCTCTATGGTTACACCCACGCACAAGCTACCGTTGAAGGCGTCTGGGTGGATGTGACTGGAACGGCCCAAGAAACCAGCGTCAACTGTGTGTCAGCCAAAACGCCTTACTGCTGAGAGCTACTGCTTCTTGCATAAATAACTGAATTGAAAATGCCATAAAGCAGTGGAATATAGCCGGCATAAGTTCAATTATTTACGCAGTACTCTGTAAACCTATTCACGATATCGATGAGCGGTATCGATGGCGGTTTTTAAATGATTCCAAGGCGTGCTGCTTGGCACTGTACAATCCGCGGCCAGAATGAAGCGATCAGGCGCATGCGTCAAAGCAGCGGTCGCGGCTCGGCAGATCGCCTCCGAGTCGCCATTCGCGATCACCCCTGTCCGATCCAGACCTCCCATGAAAGGCCGCCCAAATAAATGAGAGGCTTCTTCGGCGGTCAGATGTCGATTTCCGAGTTTTAAACTGCTGGCGACGATATGGCCAGGGTAGTTCAAGAAAGGGGTCAAGTCGCTATATCCACCTTCATAATCACAGATGTGTAAAATATTGAAAGAACAGGATTGGATCTCATCCCACACTGCCAGGTCGGTTGGCATAATGTAGTCTTGGAATATGCGCGGATCCTGAAAACGAAAAGTCTCACCGCCTTGGGATGAAGCATAAAAGCCATCAATGCCGACGCGCTTACACATCCGGGCTAGATTCAGCACATTTTCGGTCATGATCGTAAGCCCTTTCTGTACAGCCCCCGGGTTCTCCTTGAGATGATCAGCGATAAGTGCGGCTCCGGCTACATGTGCCGCCCACATAAAAGGTGAATAGAGCGTCATGATCACCAGGGCCTCGGAGCGAGCTGCTTTAACTAAACCTTTTACCACGCGCATGGGAACTTCAAAGGACTCTGCTGTGTAAAGTGGCACGTGTGCCCAATCTTCGGGCTTTTGAATGGTCAACTGAGGCGGGAGAGTCTGTTCGCTTTGGATTTTGACGAAATCCATGCCTGTGAAGCGGAAGAATTCCATGTGTTTATCAACGGCCGCCTGACCCTGATGGTAGGCACTATCAAAATGCATGAAAAAGGCGGCTGGAATATAGTGAGGCGGGACTTCACTTTGGATCAGATTGAGCATGATATCGCGTTTGTTCATTCACTTTTTCCTTTTCTATGAAACTACTGTCTCTGACGAGTGTGTCGCTGCCTGCATTCATCGGCGCTGGCTGTCAACTTGATTCAAACACCATGGAAAGTCTACCAGATCCTACAATTATCGCGCACTTTTTATGAGCGCGGAGATAAGATTCGTTCTTTTGTCAAGCAGGTCGGAATACTGCCTGCCGATCCTCTTGATCCGAAGCAGGTCAGCTTGATTCAACCAATCCAGGATCAATGCTTCAGTGCTCCTGGTGGTGGCTGCGATCTCCTTGCAGCTTTTTTCAGCAGCGCCGTTTTTTAAGAGCGCTTTACCGATCGAATGCCGGCCTCGTAAGGATACAAAATGGGAAGCCGCGACTTTGATAAAACTGTGCTTTTTCGGAACAGTTATCTTGACTGCCATGAAAAGGATTTTATACACATAGAAATCCAATGAAATCCTTGACAAGCCAAAGTGTATCGATGATAATAGAAATAATTAATAAATCAACTTTAGTAAATAATACATTCGCTGTGAAGTTTTGAGCAAGAATTACCAGTTAGGTGACAACTTGTGCTTGAACGAAATTTACTTCACATTGACGTTGGTCGGGATTGAGCGTTTTATCAAGATATACATGTTTGGTAAAGAATATACTGAAAAGGTTTTAAAACAAGTTGGATTTCTTCAGAAAGATCTGGCCCAAAATCATCAGAAATTCGATCATCATTGTTTCATGCATATACGCGTGTGATTATGACTGAGAAAAAGTTTCAAGGAACCAACATAAACAACGTCAAGTTACATAACCAGCAGGTTGTTCTTCTCAGCCTGCTTTATGAGGGGAGTCTGTCACGGGTGCAACTTGCTAAAAAGGCAGATCTTTCCAACACGACGATCACAAATTTGGTAGGTGAATTAATTCAGGAGGGGATCCTATCCGAGGACGCCGAGATTGAATTGGAACCTAAGAGTTTACGCCCGGTAGGACGCCCGCGCACAGGAGTCCACCTTGTGCCCGATTCCCGGTATGCAGTGGGGGTTCATATTGGCGTTGGCCTTTTCCGGGTTGCGCTAACAAATCTATATGATGAGATCATTACCAATCAAATTCACGAATTTGATATCAACGAACCAGCGGAAAAAGTCTTGGCGCAGATTGTCGAGTCGATCGAAGTGATCATCTCTGAAAGTGGAGTTGGGCGCGATAAGATTTTAGGCGTGGGCGTTGGAGCGTCTGGTTTGGTGGATGCCCGCAGCAAAATCAATATCCTCGCACCCAATTTAAATTGGCATAATGTTCCTTTGCAGGAATCTATCCAGAATGCCGTAAATCTTCCTGTGGTTGTTGATAATAATGTGCACGCAATGGCAATTGGCGAAACATATTTTGGCGCGGCGCGCGGTGTAGACTCCATGGCTTTTGTCTATGGGCGCACAGGGGTAGGCGCTGGTCTGATCTTTCGTGGGCAGGTTTTTCGTGGAAGCACAACCGGTGCCGGTGAGATTGGCCACATGATATTGCTCATGCGTGGCGGAGAGCCTTGCAGGTGTGGAAATAGTGGCTGTCTGGAAACATTGGTTTCAGAGCCTATCATTTTACGTCAGGCGGAAAATATCGCTCGTCGAAATCCTAAAGGCTTGTTGGCGAAAACAATCAACGAAAGACAGGATCTAACTCTGCTTGATCGCATTTTCACTGCTGCGCGTAATGGTGATAAAGAGGCACATCAAATGATTGATGAACGTGCCTACTACCTTGGGTTGGCACTTTCCAACCTGGTCAACCTGTTCAATCCGGAACTAATCCTGCTGGGCGGTATATTTGCCCAGGGGAAGGATTTGTTTCTTGAGCCGGTCATTCGTACAGTGCGCGAAACAGCTTTTGGTGGGCTGGGTGAAAAGGTGCGCGTGGAACCAACCAGCTTTGGGTGGAGGGCTGGTGTGTTAGGTGCAGCAGCGTTAGCATTGGTCTATTTTTTCTACCAACAAGAATAACTTCAAAACGAGGATATTCGTGAGAAAACCAAGGATTGCATTTTTACCAATAGTACGCACAACTTTTGATGTTCCCCTGGCGGAAGAAATGATTCGTGCCGCGCGTGAGAATTTGACCTCAGCGGGTTTCGATCTTATAGGCCCAGAGCATTCCATAACAGATTTACCGTCCGCGAAGCAAACTGCGACTAAATTATCAAGTGAATCCATAGACCTGTTACTCATCTTTCAGGCAACCTTTGCCGACAGTACCATGGTGGTTGAGCTGGCTGAAACATTGGATGCTCCAGTGTTTCTTTGGGCTGTGCCCGAACCCTGGAGCGGTGGGCGATTGCGCCTGAATTCCTTGTGCGGGATCAATGTTGCTGCGCATGCCTTCACTCTTCGAAAAATGAAATATGACTTTGCTTATGGCTTGCCTCAGGATGTTGAAATTATTGAACAAATCCGGACCCTTGCTCGTGGGGGCTCCCTGCGCCGGCGATTAAAGACTGCACGTCTGGGAGTGGTTGGTGAACACCCGGCTGGCATGGACACATGCAACCTGGACGAGGCGAAATTAGGAGAACTATTCGGCATCCAAATCCAACGCATCGAATTGGAAGCTGTCTTTGATCGCGCTCGCGCCGTCAATAAAACCACAATTGATCAGACTCGAGCCCTGATTGATACACGCTTGGACAATTTATCGTCTCTTGAACAGGTATCTTTGAACGGCACCTTGAGCGTTTACAACGCTCTGAAGGAAATAGCAGTTGAGCAAAAATTGGATGGCCTGGCGGTACGGTGCTGGCCGGAATTCTTCACCCAAATGGGTTGTGCTGCCTGTGGAGCCATGTCCATGCTCAGTGACGGATTAGGATTGGAGGCTGCGCTTCCCTGCAGCTGTGAGGCGGATGTCAATGGCACGCTGACACAATTGATGCTGCAAATCCTGGCGGATGCTCCGGCATTTGGA
>CAIKOL010000202.1 GCA_903829085.1 uncultured Anaerolineales bacterium
GGATAGGTGATCTCGGCCCCATACTGGAACCCGATCGGGCCCGAGCTGAGCAGGAAGAAGCCCAGCGTGATGGAGGCCGCCAGCAGCAGTCCGTAACTGGTGGCGTAGGCGATGCCCACCAGCCCCAGCGTGGCCCCGGTCAGCGCCAGGATGATGAACGGCACCCGCTTGCGCAGGCGGTCGGAGAGGGATGGGATCACCAGGGCGCCGACAATCCCGCCCACGATCATCAACCCGCCGATGGTGCCGGCCTGCGTGCTGGTGAAACCGCGCGGGGCGATGACGTTCTCGATCCAGGTGGTGACGGCGTTGAACACCCCCAGCCCCACGAAGAAGATGACCAGCAGCAGGACGAAGTTGCGCTGCTTGAAGATGGTCTTGAAACCGTCCAGCACCAGCGAGCGCGCTTCCATGCCGGGCGGGCAGGGCGGGGTGGCGGGCCGCTCGCGGGCGAACAGGATGAACACCAGCGCAGCCACCACGGAGGCGATCCCGTAGGCCATCAGCATCCCGCCGATCTGGAAGTGGAGTACCAGCACGGGGGTCAGCGCCAGGCCCAGGAAGATGCCCAGGTACATGGCCAGCGAACCCAGCCCGGAGGCGGTGGCGCGCTCGCGGATGGGGAACCAGCGCGCTGCCACGCTGGTGACCGCGTTCAGGATGAAGGGCTGCCCGATGGCGATCCCGATCTGGGCCACCATTACCAGGCTGAAGCTGGAGGCCGCCAGCCCGCGCATCAGCCCGAAGATGCCGGTCAGCGCCGCACCGATCCCCACCGCCACCCTCAGGCCGTAGGTATCGATCACCCAGGAGGCCGGGATGGAGACGAAGATGTAGACGATCATGAAGATCATGGATAACAGCCCGATGCTCAGGTCCGAGACGCCGTAGAACTTGACCGCGTCGCTGGTGATGGAGGCGAAGGTGATCCACATCAGTTGGTTGACCGCCACGATGAACATGAATACCACCAGCATGACCCAGCGGTACCCGTAGACTTTAAAATTATCTGCTTTCATAAGCGAGAGACTCCTGCCGGAATGAAATAAGCTTGCTTAGAGGACAAACCCCTTGGTGGGAAGGGAGTTGCTGGGGAAGGCGGAACAGAAAAGAAACGAGGACGAACAGGGTTTGCAGGGGGGCCTGCCATTTCGTCCAGGATGGCTGGGAGAATACGAAAAATCAAGGGGTTTGGGAGCGAAGCTCGCAAACCCCTTGATTTTTCAATCTTTCCCCCTTCCTTGGGGAAGGGGGTTGGGAGGAAGGGGTTCAAGAACCGCGTCTTTGGGAACACTGTGTCTCTTGTGTGGATGCAATGCCATGCTCCAGGGCACTCCCAGGATGGAGAGCGTCAACACGGGTTCGAGCCACATGGCGGTGGCAGGAAAATCGGACATGATCGGCACGATCAGGGGGCCGAAGACGAACTGTTTGGTCAACACCCAGAAACCGAAGACCAGCGCCAGGCGCCGGCTGCGCTCCGGGAGCAGGGGGGCCAGGGCGATCAACCACAGGCTGTACCATTGCTGGAACCACAGGCAGGCCACCATCAGGTAGAAGGCCAGGATGGCGAAGGCGGTGGAGGCAAAATCGCGGCTGCGTACCTGCTCATCCACGCGCCAGCTTTGATAAATGTTAAACCCGGCCAGCAGCGCCAGGGCGCCCAGGCTGACCAGCGTGGCGGAGGCTGGGTCGCCCAGCAGCGGCGCCAGGAATCCGTGCAGCACGGAGGGGATGGAGGTGGTGAACATCTCCATCCGCCGCCCGATGTTGAGCGAGGCCAGCCCGTTCCAGAAAGGTAGATAGGCTGCGATCCCCAGCCCAACAGCAGCCAGCGAGGTGAGACCGGCGAAGCGCAGGCGCAGGCGGGAGGTGGGCAGGCTGCGCATTCCCACCAACAAGGCTGCCGGGATGAGCAGCACCGGGATGAACTTGACCAGCGCGCCCGCCGCCAGGGAGAGCGTGGCCCAGGTATAGCGCTTTCGAAGCACCAGCACAGCTGCCAGCAGGATCCAGAAGGCCATGGCGAAATCGTTGTGACCGTTGCCCCAGGTCTCATACAGCAGCACCGGGTTCCAGCCCAGTAGCAGGGCTGCGGGCAGGGCCTGTTCGGGGGCGGTGCGGCGCAGATGGCTTATCAGCACTCCCACCCCCGCCAGTTGGAAGCTGCCCGCCAGCAGCTTGAAAGCCAGCACGTTCACGCGCATGTCGTTTCCGGCCAGGCGGGCGGTCAGCCCGGCCAGCAGCTCCCAGAGCGGGCCGTAGGCCGTGGGCGAGGATTTCCAGGGGGCGTAGACGAAGAACGGGTCGCGTGGGAAATCGGCGATCACCTGCACGAAAGGGTTGCCTGCGTATATCCCGGTGATGCGCCCGTGGAAGATGTTATCGTAGATATCCAGGGCGTCGAAGGGGGCCATGAACAGGAGCACGAGGATGAAGGCCAGCGTACCACCCAGAACGAGGCTCCAGGCGGCGCGGCTGTGGGTCTGGCGGGCGGCGCGCAGCCCGGCCGCGTAGAACAGGGCCAGGCCGATGAAAGCCAGCACCATGCGCAGGTACGCCGGGAAACCGGCGTCGTGCAGCAGGTGTCCATCCAGGAACACCCGTTCGTACAGCTTGAGCAGGCTGGCGGGCAGGCTGAATGCCAGCAGGTACAGGCCCAGGCTGCCGGCGCACGCCAGCGCCAGTTGCCGCGTGGGCGGGTCGAGCCAGGTTGGGCGGGAGAAGAAGCTCTTGGACTGCATCAGGCCTGGCGGATCTTTTCGTTGAGGTTGTAACCCCGCTCGCCAAACGGTTGCAGTTTCTCCAGCCAGATCTGCTCCAGCAGGGTCAGTTCATCCTCCAGGTTAAAGTTCGGGCTGTCCTTGACCTGCACCACCTCCAGGATCTCGAAGACGAACTTATCGGGGCCGAATTCATCCCAGTCTTTTTGCAGGGCTTTATTGGTGTGTGAGCCGATCTTGAGCATGAACTGGTGCCCGTTCAACGGCCCTTCCAGGTTCAGGCTGCTGCCCAGCAGGAGCTTGCCGTTGGCGGTGTTCTTGATCTGGAAGACACCCGCCGGTTTCACGCGTGCCTTGAATTCTTGTTGCAGTTCTTTTCTGGTTTTCATTTTTAGTCTCCATGATGCTCCCGGGGAGGATACCACTAAAAACCTCGCCATCTTCTTCCCTTCGCGGAAAATAAAAACTCCAGGGTTTTACGATCATCATGAAACTTCATCCAGGGCCTTCTCAAAGTTCGATCCGAGTGAGCAAAAATAAGGGTGCGAAGCACACCCGCACCCTTATTTTTGCCTCATTTCCCCCTGCCCGCCGGGCAGGGGGATGGGTTGTACAGGGTGTTCTTAAAGTCGGGGTTTGGGGTGTTGGCGGTCAGCGAAGCTGACCGCCAACACCCC
>CAIKOL010000203.1 GCA_903829085.1 uncultured Anaerolineales bacterium
ATTCTCGAAGAGCAGGGATTCAGGCATGGGTTCTCCTTTGGCGATCCAGCACTACCGAGTATAACATGGCGATGAATCCATTCGACAGGGTGGGCTTAAACCACCCTATGGTATTCCCTGCTGGATTGTCTTGGAACACTATACTGGCATTGGAACAACAGCTCTTTTACCCTTGTATAGTAAAATACAACCCTGGTGCTCGTGATGAAGAAATTCCTTGGCAGTAAAACCGCCATCCTGATCCTGGGAGGATTGTCCATTCTGGTCATCATCTATTTGATTGCCAGTCTGGGTGGTCTCGAATTAAAACCAGCCAAGCCCTTTACGTATATTCAGAAAGCCGAGGCCATTCCACCGGCAGGGCTGCCGGCCTGGAATGGTCTCATTTTTGTGGTGGTTTTTTTTATAGCGCTGCTGATAATTCTGTACTTTCTCCTGCCTCGGGATCAGAGAAAGAAATTCTTAAAGGCGCTAGCGTGGCTAGTCCTGGCCGGGTTCATCGTTTTCCTGATCCTTTCGAGGATCAGCCTGGGGAAATCATTGAAACCACCGCCAGAAAGCCCCGGGAAAGCACTCATCTCCCCTGTGCCAGGCCCAACCGTTACTCCCTGGCCGGAAGTCACCCCGTCAGTATTCATCCCGCCACAGGTCTCTTCCTGGACTTCCTATCTGGTGGCATTGATCATCTTGCTGGCGGGTGCGGGTGCTTGGATTTGGCTGGTATGGCGTAAAAGGAAAACAGGTGCACCCTATGATGCGCTGGCTGAAATTGCCCAGTCTGCATTGGACGACATCGAAGCCGGGAAGGATTGGGGTGATGCCATTTTGAATTCTTATTACCGTATGAACAAAGCGGTGGCCGATTGGCGCGGCATCCGCCGCCGTGAAAGCATGACCCCGGCGGAATTCGCCGATTTTCTGGTTTCGACCCACCTGCCGCGCGCAGCAGTCTACCGCCTGACGTCGCTCTTCGAGCGCGCCCGCTACGGAGACAAGACCTCCACCCGCAAAGACATCCAGGAAGCCATGGATTGTCTCACTGCCATCGTGGATTATTGCCAGGAGGCAAAATGAAAACCAGGAATTATATTCTTCCTGTACTGGCATTGATCGTAGTTGTCCTGCTGGCATTCCTGCTGCGCGGGGCAGTGCAGGAATGGATCATCATCCCGCTGGCGAGGTTCATCTGGTTGGTTAAAGGATATTACGGAGCCTTCCCGCAGGCTGCCTACTGGGTGGCGGCCTTGGGCATTGCCGCGCTGGTTGCCATCCTTGGTTTTCGCTTTCCAGATTCGGAGAGGCGGCGTCAACCCGGGCAGTGGAAGCCTTTGCCGGGCTCCGTTCGGGAGATGTCTTTCTGGATACAGCGTGGCAAGGGTGGCATATTCCCGAAGTGGCACATCGCCCATCTCTTGGCTGAACTGGCGCTCGATATCCTCGACCGGCGCGGGACCCACCAGAGACACGCGCGGTTGTTGACAGGTCCGGATTGGGCTCCGCCCGCAGAAGTCAG
>CAIKOL010000204.1 GCA_903829085.1 uncultured Anaerolineales bacterium
AGGCGGGCCTGTTGATCAGCCTGGGTTTTCTCCAATTGTTGGAGCTCCGCCAGCAGGGACGGACTGTGGCCGGCGTCCTTGATGGCAGCCATGATATGGCGGATCTGGCGGGCGGTCTCCTGCAGGCTGGCGCGCAGGCGCTGGATGCGGGCATGGGCATCCTGCAGGTGTTCCCGGTGGGTGGCGTCGGCAGTCTGGAGCAGGGGCGCCAGGCGGGCGGGATCGAGGGCAACCCGTTCGACGGCCTGGAGTACCAGCTCTTCCAGTTCGTCCTGGGGGATGAAAGGAGCCCGGCAGGTGGCATGTTTCCCCACGCGGGCGGCGCGGCAGACATAGTAAGCAATTCTTTTGCCGGGATGAGTACGCCCATACATGGGTGCCCCGCAGCGCTGGCAGAACGCAAGGCCGGTGAGAGTATAGCGGGAATTCAGGGCACGCGGGTGGTTATACCCGAAGCGATCGGAGCGGGCCTGGTTGACGGCCTGGGCGGCGTCCCACGTTTCCACGGAAACGATAGGTTCGCAAAAATCGGGGTACTCCTGCCCGCCGAAGCGCAGGGTGCCGATATAGATCGGGTTCTGCAGGATGCGGTTCAGGCTGACGGAATGGACGAAGACCGGGCAGGCGTGATGGATCTCGTTGTAGGTGGCGCCACGGGCGCGGGCGGCGAAGATCTCCCGGACGGAGGGGGCGGACTCCGGGTCGTGGACCAGCCGGCCGGCCAGACGCGGGCGTCCGTCGCGGTAGGTGCCGACCTGGGAGAAATCCTTTTTGAAGCCGAAGGGGGGCAGGCGGGCGGGGTAGGTATGCCCGACCTCGATGGAGCGCTTGAAACCGGAGCTGACCGCCCGGGCCAGGTCCTGGGAGTATTTGGCGGACTTATAGGCCAGGAAAGACTCGAACAGGCGGCCTTCGAGCGTGTTGGGAATGTTATCGACAATGGAATGGACGGCGAAGCCGCGCCGGCGCAGATCGGCGATGTGGAAGGTGATATCGTCGTACTGGCGAGCCAGGCGGGCGAATTCCCAGATGACCACGCCGGCGGTGGGCGGCTGGATGGTGTTGACCATCTCCAGAAAGCGGTCACGCCCGGCAGTGGTGGTGCCAGAGCGGGCGGCATCCTCGTACCAGCCGGAGATGACCAGGCCGTATTGAGCAGCCCAGGCGGAGATCTCGTTACGCTGGCGCTCAATGGAGAGATCCTGCTCGTTGCCACCGCTGTCACGCAGGTAGGCAGCCAGGCGGGTGCCGGGGAAAAAAGGGGGATTGGTCAACGTGTACGTCTTTTCACTTTGATACGTTTGAATTTTTATTCAATAAGTGCTATATTAATCACAGCGGGCTAGCTCTATCCAATGAGCTAATCTATGGCTGGAAGGAAACGCCGTTCTGTAACAGGAGCGGCGTTCCCGTTTTAAGTTTCCTGGTTTTTATCTTCGAGGAACAGAGTGGAGAGAACCGCCACCAGGAGCAGGATGATACCAATCAGGAGGGGAGTGCCATCTTCGACAGACATAGTGTGAGTGCGATTAGAAAAACGACGAGGAACGAATAAGGAGAATTCCCGGCTTCAGCCACAGAGCCGCATCTCTTTTATGCAGGGTTGGCGATCTTGTTATCCCTGCGCCGGGTGGATCAAAGTGGGTTTCATCACCGACTGGAAAAAATAGCAAAAAGAATAAATGTTGCAGCTACTACTGCCAGGATAATATAACCGACCAATGTTTGTATTTTTTCGGTTTGTAATTCTTCATCGGTCTTTGGTTGTTTGGAAAGGTTATTTTCCTTTTTTACTTCTCCATTCACCAGCAAGTTAGCTTCTGCGTCAGTAGCGAGTGTCAGGAGCTCATCTTTTTCGACCGCATAGGAGATCAGGTAAATAAAGGCGACAACGAAAAGAAGTATGATCCCAAGGATAAAAACGAACCAATTAAAATTCTTGGGCTTTTTTAATTGCGCCACACCACCAGAGTTGCTGATCAGTATCCAGCCCATAGCCTGGTAATCAGCAACAGCCTTATTCAATATGGCTTCCTTTTTGGCTGCGAGTTCTTCCGCCGGGTTGGTTTTATGAATCAACTCGCGCCCGCAATAACGGCAGACAATGGCTGCATCTTGGATATCTTCTGCGCAAAAAGGACATTTTTTCATAGCACACCGAGTGCACTAAAAGCCGAAGTGGCAACCCCCAGAAGAATAATAATTATGATGATCCACAACGCCACTTGGATAGATTGCAGGAGGCGATATTGGTTCCTTTGCAGCCTGATCATCTCGTCAAAAGAATCTTCCAGCCAGGCCTGTGATCTTTGATCGTTTGAGACCATTATTTCCTCCTTGCAATAAGAATGCGAACGAGATCCCGCCACCGATGACGATGGGGATGGAGAGCGGGTTGTGGGGCATGAGCGGCAGCAGGGCGAACATGCAAAGGGCAGCCACCACGCTGAAATGCAGCGGGGCGGGGAGAGCCGGCCGGCGCGTATGAAGGTCGAGCAGGTGGAGCAGTACCAGGAATTGGTCTAAGCGATCAAGTCTTTGAAGGTCTCTTTTTATCAGCGGATTCATGTTTCCCCCGTTCTTCGGCGAGGCGCAGGCGCAGGCGGATGTACTCGGCGGCATCCTGTTTGTCTTCATCGGTGGGTAGTTGTTCGGATAAGTAGGTGATCAGATTGACCAGGGGGTCTTCCTTGGGCTGAGGGGGCAAAAGGCCGGCAGCGCGGAAAACTTGTTCAATAGGCAATTCCAATGCAAGAGCCAAATCTCGGCAGGTATCCGGAGTAGGTTTTGTATTTCCGCTCAATATTTTACTAATTACCGCCCGATTCAATCCTGATTTTCTCGCCAAGTCAGATTGCGACCATTGATGAGAAGCCATCTTGGCGTTTATCAAGATTGAAAGAGTGTCATCCATAAGAAACATTTTGTCACGAATATCGTTTCTTGAGGCTACCGAGTATGTTTCTAGCTATTGACAAAGAGTAATAATTATTATACAATGTTGCTTGCAAGAAACAAATTGTTACTACCAAAAAAGCAAGGAGAACGAATGGCAAAACAATCGATAGTGCTGGTCAGATGCAGCTTGAACATGCGCCAGGACGTGCTGGACCTGCTGGACGCTGAAAGCGAGATCCGGCGGAACGAACCACGCGGCAGGAGCCAGACCTTGAATCAGATCGTTCTGGAGTACTTCGAAGCCAGAACGCCACAGAACGTAGCGGTGAAATACGAAAGCGGAGTGCCGGTCGTGACGATCGATTACAACCCGGCGAAGGGGCAGGCGCTATGAGCCCGCACGTG
>CAIKOL010000205.1 GCA_903829085.1 uncultured Anaerolineales bacterium
CGGGTGGTTCTACCTGACCGGAGAGCTGGTGAATACGGGCAGCCAGTGGGCGCATATCAATGCTCTTGCGGGGGCAGTGTCGGATGATTCCGGTAATGTGCTGTCGGCTGATTGGACTGGTACTTTCGCAAAAGTTTTGGCACCTGCGGGGGATGCATCCGGGCGGGACCGGACGCCATTTGAGATCAACTTTCCCAACCCGGGAGGTTCGACGAAATGGTCGTTATATTGGGATGCGGATGTGACCGATAGTGTGACCGATTATCCTGTGCAGCTTGAACTTACCAACGGATATTTCGATCAATATGGTTCCTTCCACGTGGTTGGTTGGGTGACCAATCAATCCAGTCAATCTATCAGTTCCTTGATGATCGGTGGTTTATACGGAGCAGATGGGACGGTTCTGGATGCTGGTTATTCTTTTATACCTGTGCCGATGAAACCAGGTGTGCAGGCGCCCTTCAACATTTCGTCATTTGGAAGTGTTGACTACAACCCTGGCCAGGCCTCCCTGGTGACAGCTTACTCTGGTCAACTGGATCCCTGGAGCACGTACCCGCCTTCGAACGCATCGGTTGACCTGGCTGCAGAGGGTGAGGTCGTGTTGAAAGATGGGGGCACCTGGACCATCAATGGCAATGTGACCAATACGAGCGGCAGGGATCTGAGCGGAATCACGGTGGTTGTAACGGTTTTGAATGCGGAGAACAGGCTGGTTGCAATGGAATACACTTCCATCTCTCCGAGCGGCGATGCCATTGCCGCGGGCGAGATGAATCCATATTCTGTTACTGTGCTTCTGGACCCGAACGTTGACGCATCCGGTTTCACCACTTCCACGGTGGTGGTCGGAGATGTGAAATAATCCATAAATATTAAGGCATAATTAATGCGTCCGTTGACTTCCATCCTGTTTACGGTTATGCTTGCCGCATGAATTCGTTTAACAAACACTATTCCCGCCGGGATTTTCTTAAGCTGGCTGGCCTTGGCTTGGGTGCCCTGGCATTGCGCCCGCTGACCTCCAGGCAAGGTGCTTATCAAATTAACCATGCACGGTTCTTACCTGATTTCCCCCAGGCGGACGTACTGGGACGCAATTGTACTGCTGATACAAGCATGCAATGGGGTGGCACGATCCCAATCATGACGCACCCAGATGTTGGCAGCACGAAGGTGCGTGATGCGCATCGCGATGAGGTTTTCCCATGGTTGAAGGAAGTCAGCGCGGAAAATATTGATGTGAACCTCCCCAACCAGCGCTGGGTGGAGACTCCTGAAGGATATATTCATTCTCTTTATCTCCAACCGTGCCGGAATATTCCCAATATAGCTCTGGCAGCGTTGCCAGCTGGCCAGGCTGGTTTTTGGGGTGAGGTTACGGTCCCTTACGTAGATCTTGTCACCGAAAAAGCCGTCTCTGGTTGGATGCGCGACCACGCGACCTATGATTTACAGGCACGCCTGTATTATTCTCAGGTTATGTGGATTGACGCCATCCGCACCTCGGATTCCGGCACTATTCAATACCATGTGAATGAGCGGTACGGAAACCCCGGTGACCTCTTTTGGGCGGAAGGGGCGGCTTTTCGTCCCTTGACCGTGGAGGATGTCTCCCCGATCAACCCGGACGTGGACCCAGCCACCAAGAAGATCGTTGTGAATACCAGTTATCAAACGCTTACATGTAAAGAAGGCGACCAGGAAGTCTATTTTTGCCGCGTTTCAACGGGTATGCAGGATGGCTCGACACCCCTGGGTGAGCATGCCATCTGGCGTAAGTTGATATCCGTCCGGATGGCAGCCAACACTGTGGCTTCCAGTTATGATCTTCCGGGGATTTCGTGGACAACCCTTTTTGTGGGGGATGGTGTCGCAATCCACGGTGCAACCTCGCATAACGATTTTGGCACAGTGCGGTCGCATGGCTGCGTCAACTGCAGACCGGAGGATGCCAAATGGGTCTTCCGCTGGTCGCAGCCGGAAGTCGGGTTGGATACAGGAGAAAAAACCTGGAGCGACTGGACGAGTGGCAGCACCCATGTGATCGTGGAAGATACCTTTTAATGGTGAAGAGAGTAGATGAATAATTTTAATGTGACGATCGGCCTGGCATTTCTGGCTGGTCTGGCGTCTTTCCTTTCTCCTTGTGTCTTGTCCCTTGTACCCGCTTATATCGGCTATCTTGGTGGCCGCGCTGCCGGTGGTGAAGCCTCCGGGAAGAATCGCTGGGTCACTTTTACACACGGTCTTGCGTTTGTGCTCGGTTTCAGCCTGGTCTTTATCCTGTTCAATATCATCGCCTCTGCGCTTGGACTCTTGCTTTTTGATGTGCGCACCTGGCTGGCCAAAATAGGCGGGTTGGTGATCATTATTTTTGGCTTGCACATGATTGGTGTTTTCCGCATCCCTTTCCTGGAATATGACGTGCGCGTCCACTCCCAGGTTGATCCTCGCTGGGGTTATGTTTCGTCGTTATTGATGGGCATATTCTTCTCGGCTGGCTGGTCACCATGTATCGGGCCTGTATTGGGTTGGATCATGACCTTCTCGATAAACGGGGGTTCAATCATCAAGGGGACAACATTGGGAGTGGCTTATTCTGCCGGGCTGGCAATTCCCTTTCTTTTAGCTGCCCTGGGGATCGGTTGGGTCAGCACTCTTTTACGGCGCTACAGTAAAGTGATGCGCGTGGTCGAAATTGTCATGGGCGTGCTTCTGATCGTGGTCGGATTATTGCTCTTCCTAGGGTCATTCAGCTTGTTGGCAAATTTTATTCCCACCATTAACTTTGGCTTATAGGGTGCTTTTACACTTGGAAAAGAAACCCTTGAATCAACTCTACCATATTTGACAAAATCCTTACCTTGCTGGGCTTGATAAAATGATATCCGTCACATTGTATACCCGTGCCAATTGTGAATTATGCAAGCAGGCTGAAGAAGACTTGAAGGCTTTGCAGGCGGTAATTCCTCACCAGCTGGCGGTTCTCGATATTGACTCAGATCCCACCTTGCGAGACACTTTTGCCCTGGAGATACCGGTTGTGGAGGCAGGTCCATTCCGGCTGAAAGCGCCGTTTACCCGCCAGGAATTGCAGATGACGCTGGGCGCCGCGGCTGACCGGCGCTCCCAATTGGAAAACATCAACGATAAAGCATTCCAGGTGAACACATCCCGCACGCAGACGATTAGTAACGCGGACAAGATGTCTTATTGGATCTCGAAACACTACCTGGCTGTTTTCAATTTGTTCCTGATCCTGTACGTCGGTATCCCATTCCTGGCACCGATTTTCAAGAAGGCTGGCTGGAATAGTGCGGCTGAGGTGGTTTATAGAATGTATAGCCCGCTGTGCCATCAGTGGGCGTTCCGCTCCTTCTTCCTGTTTGGCGAACAAGCCTATTATCCGCACGCAGCGGCAAACATACCCGGCGTGCTCACTTTTGAACAGGTCAGCGGTATCTCTGATTTGAACGATCCCAGCCGGCTGCAAGCGCGGTTATACGAGGGCAATCCGCTGGTGGGTTATAAGATCGCCTTATGCGAGCGGGATATTGCCATCTGGGGTGCTATGGCTTTATTTGGTGTGGTTTATTCCCTCACCAGGAGAAAATTGCCAAAATTGCACTGGCTGATCTGGGTAGTGGTAGGGCTCGGCCCGATTGGATTGGATGGTTTCTCGCAATTATTCAGCCAGATCCCAAACACATTCATCCAGTCCATCCTGCCTTATCGTGAGAGCACTCCGCTGCTGCGCGTTTTAACCGGTCTGCTGTTTGGGCTTTCCACAGCCTGGTTCATGTTCCCGCTGATAGAAGAGAGCATGGCTGATACGCGCCATTTGTTTGCCAGGAAGTTTGCGATCCTTAAGAAATAACATTTGTATGCCTTTTCAATCATCAGGTGAAATCCGTTATTTTCAATTTGAGCACCTGGGTCACGGTTTGATTCACGGCATTTTTACCCGGCGGGGAGGAGTCAGTCCGAAACCCTGGGCTGCGCTTAACCTGGGCAGCTCGGTCGGCGATGACCTTGAGCGGGTGCGCGAAAACCGTCGGCTTGCGCTTGAAACCCTGGGGCGTGACCCGGCTTCCGTTTTCGATGCCTGGCAGGTTCATGGGGTTGATGTGGTCATTGCCGAAGCCCCGCGCCCACCAGAAACGCCTCACCAGCAAGCGGATGCCATCCTGACAGACAGGTTGGGGTTGACGCTGATGATGCGCTTTGCGGATTGTGTACCAATCCTGCTTCATGATCCTGTTCGCAAGGTGGTTGGTATTGCTCATGCTGGTTGGATGGGCACGGTGCGGGGCACGGTCCGTTGTGCAGTGGAAGCGATGCAGAAACGCTATGACTCCAGTCCAGCCAATATACTTGCTGCGATCGGGCCATCCATTGGCCCTGACCATTATGAAGTTGGGCCGGAAGTGGTTATCCAGGTACAAGAGGCTTTTGGGAAGGATGCCACCAGACTGCTTTCAGCAAGTGGAGGCACCGTAAAATTTGATCTTTGGGCAGCCAACCACCTGCTCCTTGAACGTGCTGGCGTACAGCACATAGAACTGGCAGGATTGTGCACGGCATGTGCAACCGAAGATTGGTATTCGCACCGCGCCGAAAAAGGACATACTGGCCGGTTCGGCGCCATAATTGCATTGGTATAATCCTGGTATGGATGAATCCCTTATTTCTGCTATTCGTGAACGCCATCAACGTATACTGAGCCAGATTGCTGAGGCAACCGCCAAGAGTGGGCGCGAGGTTGGAACAGTGCGCCTGGTGGTGGTATCCAAATCCCAGCCACTGGAGGTGGTTAAAGCAGCAATCGAGGCCGGGGCCTCCATCCTGGGGGAAAATTATGCCGAGGAAGCTGTTGCTAAAATTGCCGCTCTTCCACAATCTGGAGTAGAATGGCACATGATAGGTCATGTTCAGAGTCGTAAAGCGGACCTGGTGGCCGGGCACTTTTCCATGTTGCATTCGCTCGACAGCATCAAGCTTGCGGGTCGGTTGGAGCGGTGCTGTGATGAGTCGGGACATACTCTACCGGTTCTATTGGAAGTCAATGTCAGTGGTGAAGAGAGCAAGTTCGGCTTCCCTGCCTGGAATGAGGATCAATGGCCGGAATTGGAGCCTGCTTTCGAACAGATCATGGCTTTTCCCCATCTTGCTTTACGTGGATTAATGACCATGCCGCCTTTCTTTGACAATCCGGAGCAGGCGCGCCCTTATTTTCAACGCCTACGCCGGCTGCAAATTTACTTTAGTCTGCGGTTTCCTCAAGCTGAATTGACTGAACTGTCGATGGGAACCAGTGCGGATTTCATTACCGCAATAGAGGAAGGGGCAACTTATGTGCGGGTGGGCCAGGCAATTTTAGGGTCGCGCCTGCTATAGAGGATTTATGATCGCTATTGTTGCAAGAATAATCAGTATCCTGGCCAACCTGATCGTTTTGCTAGTAATCGTTGATTCGATCCTTTCTTATTTTCTCAGCCCTTACCAACCTGTTCGCAGTGCCCTGGACCGCATCATTTTCCCACTCCTGGTGCCCATCCGCAAGGTGGTCCCCCTGGTGGGAATGTTCGATTTAAGTCCGTTAATATTAATCATTTTGGTGGAAATCCTGTCTTCAGCCCTGATCAGTTTTTTGAACGCTCTTTGAGGTGACGTATGGAATCGAGGACTTATCATTTACACGATGGCAAGAAGGGCGCGGCCCTGGCAGTACGGGTGACACCGCGAGCCAGCAAGGATGAAATTGTTGAGATCTTGAGCGACGGGACGGTAAAAGTCCACATCACAGCGCCCCCAGTTGAGGGAAAGGCCAATGCCGCGTTGCTGAAATTCTTGGCAGGTGTTCTGGGTGTACCGCAGCGACAGTTGGATGTGGTCGCTGGAGTTGGCGGACGTGATAAGTTAATCTCTGTGATTGACATGGACGCGGAGACCGTTCACAAAAAGATTGTGGAACACATCGGTTGAAAATGTGAGGATTATCCAATATGCCCTTTACCATGACGGAGACCCCCGGGAATGAGGATCTCCGTTTTTGAATTCTGCCAGTTGGAGTTGCAAGTTTCTCTGCAGCTGTGATAAGGCAGCTGGTTTACCCTTTGGAAGACATAGAACCTATCCAGAAAATATCTAGAAACCGCATTTTGAGTGTGTGCAGCGAAGCTGCACACACTCAAAATGCGAACTCCTCCTGAATTTTCGGA
>CAIKOL010000206.1 GCA_903829085.1 uncultured Anaerolineales bacterium
CGGCATTAACAGGTAACTGGCGGTGTGCTTGTCAATGATCGTGGGCATGGCTGCCACGGCCAGGGATGGGATGAACACCATGCCCACTTCTCCCAGGCCGGCTCCTGCTGCCAGGGCACAGGCCAGGATCGCCTGGCGGCTGCTTAAAATGGATAGGTGCAGCACCGGGTCTTCCGCCTTTCGTTCCATGCTCAGGAAGACGAACAGCAGAACGATGGCTGTCACCAGGAAAGGCCACACATTCAATGACAGCAGGCTTGGAAAGAAATTCTTGGTGTCGATCATATTCAGGCCGTATGCCAGGGCACTGAGCAGGATCCCCAGTACCAGCATCCCGGCCCAGTCGAAGGGTCGCCGGGTCGCCGGGTGACTGGCTGGCAGCAGGCGCAGACCCAGCACGATAACCACCACAGCGATCGGCAGGTTGACGATGAACAGCCACTGCCAGGTGGTGAAGGTCATGATGATACCGCCCAGCATTGGGCCCACCAGGAAGGCCAATCCAAAGACCGCCCCGATCAGTCCGAGAGCGCTGCCGCGTTTCTCGGGCGGGAAGGAGTCACCGATCACTGCACTGGCTACCGGGAAGATGCCTCCCGCGCCGAAGCCCTGCAGGGCGCGTCCAACCAGCAGGATGGAAAACAGGTTGTGGGGCGAAAGCGCCACGATCAGGGAGCCGATGGCGAAGATGGAAATATTCAGGATATAGATCAGCCTCCGTCCAAAGATATCCGAAAGCTTTGCCATCAATGGGGTGCCGATCAGGCTCAGCAGCACGTAGATGGTGAAGATCCACGATTTGGCGCGTTCACCTACGCCAAAATAGGTCTGGATGGGGGTCAATGCGGGTGAGACGATGGCGATGTCCAGCGCGCCCATCAGCACGCCCAGGAAGAGTACCAGGAGTACGCGATTACGGGTTTTGTCGTCCATATTGGGTTGGGATTTTCCTTTCAAGGTGAAATATACTTACTAACTGGTTAGTAAGTTGACTATACCAAGGTTCGTTTTCCTTGTCAAGGCTCCCTGATATAATTACAGAAGGAATCAATCCTCAACCATTAATCATCTCCTCCAATCCCAAGAGGCTCCCCATGTTCGATCTCCCCGATGATGAAATCCTACCCCTCTCCAGGGAACATGTTTTCTGGACCTGGTCAGCCCAGGCCAAAGTGACCCCCATCCCGCTCAAGCGCGCCGAAGGCGTCTATTTCTGGGATACTTCCGGCAAGCGCTACCTGGACTTCAATTCCATGACCATGTGCGTCAATATTGGTCACGGCAATCAACGCGTGATCGAGGCCATGGTGACCCAGGCTCGCGAACTACCCTATGCTGCCCCGGGTATGGCCACAAAAGTCCGGGCGCTCGCCAGCAAAATGGTGGCGGATGTGACCCCCGGCGGCGCTCTGACCAAAATTCTCTTCACCCTCGGCGGAGCGGACGCCAATGAGAACGCCATCAAGCTGGCGCGCGGCTACACCGGCCGTTTTAAAATCCTCACCCGTTACCGCTCCTATCACGGCGCTACTGCCGGGGCCATGGCCCTCACCGGCGACCCGCGTCGGGTGGCCTGGGAACCCGGCCTGATGCCGGGTGTGGTGCATTTCCTCGACC
>CAIKOL010000207.1 GCA_903829085.1 uncultured Anaerolineales bacterium
ATGCTGCTGACGAAGCTCTCGATCTCATAATAATTCTGCGGATGCGTTTACCAGGCCGAGGCGGAGCGCTGGAAGATCAAAGGCACATCCGCGCTGTTTATGGCATTTACATCCGCCATGAATTGCTCCCGGGTTGAACCTTGCAGTGCAAAAGCCAGCCGGTCGATATAGGCCAGATGGATGATCTCATCCGGATCGGCTGCCCGGGCCGCGTTCAAATATAAATAAGCGAAGTGTTCGCCAATTTGCATCTGCCGGTCAGGCGTAAAAATGGTAAAGAAATCCTCTTTGGCCAGCCAGTCCATCAGGCGGGCTTGCCGTTGGGTATTGAGCGGCAGGCTTAAATAGGCTCGACTGAACAGGCTTTTCAAGTCGGGCAGGCTGGCCTGCAAATACGGGAACATCTGCAAGTCGGGATCATGGAAGGGGATGGCAATGGAAGTCGGCATGCTGCCCTTGCGCAAGGGATCGGCCCTATTTGTTTTCTTTCAGAAATGCACGCGTGGCGGCTATCTTTTCTGCCTCCACCTTGCCCGTCTTCTCCCAATGATCCAGCAATTCGGCCATCGTCAGCACCGCATGCAGATGGAACCCTGCCTCGCCCAGGGCTTCCTTCGCCCCCGATTGGCGGTCGATTAGCACCACCACGTCTTTTACCTTCAAGCCGGCGTTGGTTAGCTTTTCGATACCCTCGAACTTGCTCCCGCCCGTTGTGGTCAGGTCATCCACTACCACGGCGGTTTCCCCGGCCTGGTATTCGCCTTCGATCTCGGCTTTGGTACCATAGGCCTTGATCTCCTTGCGCGGGTATATCACTGGGTATCCAGCCTGCAAACCGATCGCCGTCACGATCGGGATGGCGGCATACGGCAGGCCTGCCAGGCGCTCGAATTTCAGCTTCTCCAACACGGGCAGGTATGCGCTTGCCACCTGCGCCAGCAGTCCTGGATAGGTGACCAGGCGGCGCAGGTCAATATAGATGGGCGATTTCAGCCCGGATTTGAGCGTGAATTCGCCAAACTTGATACATCCGGCCTCTAGCAAGCCATCCGCAAGCATGGATAATGGAGCAGGCAGAGCATCTTCGGGGGGTTGCTGGGTACTGTTCAATTTGGAAATCGTTTTACTGCTCTCCGCTCTCTTTTCTCTGCTTATCTGGTATTTGATATTTACCATCTCATCCCGCAATTCTGCCGCGGCTCTGGCGGGATGCTCGCTGCGGGAGATGCCGCGCGAAACGTTGATCAATATGCCTTTCCCATCTTCCCTCAGGCCGGTTCTAATGGCCGATTCCAGGTCCCCGCCCTGGGCGCCCACGCCTGGGACGAGCAGCCACAACCCGGGCGCAGCCGCGCGCACGCGCTTCAGCGCCTCCAGTTGTGTTGCACCAACGACGATACCGATGTTGTCGCCGGTATTCCAGGCCTGTGCAAGTTGTGCGATATGTTCATATAAAAACCTTCCCCCTCCCCCTATGGGGGAGGGGCCAGGGGTGAGGGTCAGGTCCTGCAGATCCGCTGCCCCTGGGTTGGATGTTTTGCACAGGATAAACACACCC
>CAIKOL010000208.1 GCA_903829085.1 uncultured Anaerolineales bacterium
AGAGGGGAAAGTGGGGTGTTCTTGGCAGGCGACGCCCGCCAAGAACACCCCACACCCCGGATTTTTAAGACGATACCAAGCGCCTTTATCTTCCCACCTGGGTGTCTCAAAGTCGGGGTGTGAGGTGTTGCCAGGTTGCAAAGCAATTTGGCAACACCCCAAGAGCCTGTCAGGACGGGTATATTTCCTTGAGGAAATCCTTCAGGGCTGGCATATACCCATCAAAGCGGGTTCGGCGGATATTATGATCGGCGCCTTCCAGTTGAACCACCTGGACTTTGTGATTCGCTTCGACGACCTTTACAGCAGCCTCCTTGGAGACGATCGACATTTTTTTCTTATCCCCAATGATCAGCAGGACTGGCACCGTGATCTTCTTGAAAAGTTCAGACGGATCGCCTGGTTCCATCATGCTCATGGAAGTCATGGAATTCGCGAAATTGAAACTCATCCGTTCCTTCGAGTCCAGCCATGGGATGAGTTCGTCTTCTGGATAGGTCGGGTTCATTTTTTTGGCCTGACCAATGGCGATGAACCTGGGCATGATCTTGAACATGAGCATGAAATTTCTCATCATCTTGCCGATGTCTGCCAGGCTCATATCCTTCATTTTCTCATCGGAAATTTCCCATTTCTCGCCGGGAAGCATGATGGGTGGGTCCTCCAGGAAAATAGCACGGGTCAGCTCCGGATGGGCCGCCGCAAAATTCATTGACGTATCCGCGCCCAGGGAGTGGCCGCCGATCACCGGGCGGTCCAATCCCAATGCCCGGATCACGCCGGCAAGATCCTCAACACGCTGCGCAGTGGAATAATCCCCTTTCCCGCTGGAAGACTTCCCGTGCCCGCGCGCATCGAGCATGATGGCGTCATAATCATTTTCCAATTCCTTGACCACATGCGTCCAGCATGAGCCGTCATCTCCCGCTCCATGGTTGAAGATCACCTTCGGCTTATCCCCGCCGGTGCGGTAATAATGGATCTTCATGCCATTCGAATTGACATAACCATCTGACCATGTAGACATTTCGAGCTCCTTTTGAAGGGTATGTGTGAAATCGCTTATCGCTTCTGATCGGGAAGTATAACGAGTTTACTGCAAATATTCTCCAAGCACACCCCCCACTTCTTCCTCCCTTATTGATCAGATACCAAAAAATTTTTCTCACCCCGCCCAAGGAAGGAAGCGATATCTTCCAAATCCCAGGGATTGACCAGTTGCGGCGGCCTGTTTGGGCGGGTAAATCAAATATACCGCTGACCGTCCACGCTGAAATAGAAATCTCCCGGCTGGAGGTTGAGTGCTGGCAGGGGGACGGGGTATTGGCGTGGGGACAACCTGGTTTTCAACCTTTGTGAAAGCCCTGGGGCGGTGTGCCCCTGGCGGACAGCGCAGTGGTCTTGTCCTGATCGGGCAAGCGCGCGGAAGGCGGACGAAGAAGCCTCGGTTTATTTATCCTGGTTCAAAAAGCAAATCCTGAGGATCTTCAACTCGTCGTAGTCCAGCAATCCGTTGAGCTTATCGAACACTGGCTTGAGCAAGGCAGTCCCCAACTCGTCGAAGGCAGCAAAAACGGCGGCTTGCTGGTCAGGGGAGGCGGAAGAAAGTGCCAGCAACTGCCCGGCATGGTGAAGTTTTTGACCGGTTGCGGCGTAGCGGGCAAGATGATCCAGGATCGTGCCAGCCGTGACCTTGTAGCGTTCCATCAGGGCGGTCACGCTTTCCCCGCGGTTGAAGGCCTCGGCTACAATCACATAGCGGCGACCGGAATCTTCTTTGGCACGGCGGGTCTCTTTGACTTTCTCGGGCAGGTTGTGCTTTTGGCAGTATGCCTGTATGAGCTCGAGGAAAGCCTGCCCGTACTGGCGCGCCTTGACCTGACCCACGCCCGAGATGTCGAGCAAACGCTCAGGCGATTGGGGAGCGTAGGCAGCCATCTCCACCAGCGTCCGGTCAGCGAAGATGACGTAGGGCGGTACGCCAGCCTGGTCGGCCAGTTCCTTGCGCTTGGCGCGCAGGAGAGCGAACAGGGCGTGGTTGTATTCCAGTTCGGCCTGCCTGGCTTTGCGAGAGAGGCGCTCTTCGGCCTCATGAAGCTGGCCCAGGATGGGTGTGCGATTCTTGAGGGCGTCGAGGGCTTTGTTGGACAGGCTGAGGGTGCGGTATTCGCTCTCCTGTTCAAGGTAGCCCATCTGCACCAACTGGCGGGCCAGGTGCATCCACTGCTTCTTGTTCAACTCGCGGCCGATGCCGTAGGTGGAAAGACGGTCGTGGCCCAGGCGCAGGATGCGTTCTGCATTCGAACCAAGCAGGACCTCGGTCACGTGGGCCGCGCCAAAGCGTTCGCCGGTGCGCTTGACGCAGGAGAGGAACATCTGTGCAGGAAGGGTGATGTCGGTCTGGGGCAGGGCTTCGGCAGTGCAGTTGTCGCAGTTCTGGCAGTTCTGGATCGTGTAAGCTTCGCCGAAATAGTTCAGCAGCGGTTTGCGACGACAGTTGGTCTTGTCCTCAGCGAAGCGGGTGATGGCGTGCAGGTGCTGCAGCGCCACCTGGCGCTCTGGACCTTCTTTCTGGTCGATAAAGTACTTAAGTTTGGCTACATCGGAGTAGCTGTACAGGAGCAGGCAGTGGGCGGGCAGGCCATCGCGCCCGGCGCGGCCGATCTCCTGGTAGTAGCCTTCGATGCTCTTGGGCAGGTCATAGTGCAGGACGAAGCGTACATCTGGCTTGTTTATGCCCATCCCGAAGGCGATGGTGGCGACGATGATCTGGGCGTCGTCGCAGATGAAGGCCTCCTGGTTGATGCGACGTTGCTCGTCGTTCAATCCGGCGTGGTACGGGCGGGCCAGGTGGCCACGTCGCTCAAGAAAATCGGCCAACTCGTCTACCTGTTTGCGCGAGAAGCAGTAGATGATTCCGGATTGGTCTTTAAAATGCTCGATGAAGTCCACGGCCTGCAAAGCAGGATCAAGTTTCGGCTGGACTTCGAGAAAGAGATTCTGGCGGTTAAAACTGGCGACGAACTCATTTGACTGCGAAAACCCCAGGCTGGATTTGATGTCGGCCCGCACGCGCGGGGTGGCGGTGGCTGTCAGGGCGAGGCAGACGGCAGAGGGGAAACGGTGGCGTACGTCGGCGAGCTGGCGGTACTCAGGGCGGAAATCATGACCCCACTCGGAGATGCAGTGGGCCTCGTCAATGGTAAGGCAGTCTATTTTTAGGTCCGAAAGAAGGGCGAACAAACGCGGGGTCAGGAGTGTTTCGGGAGCCACGTAGAGCAATTTGATTTCCCCACGCCGTACTTTGCCCATATTGTCTTGATATTCCTCCGGCTGAAGCGAGCTGTTCAGGAACAGGGCCGGGACGCCGTCGGCGCGCAATTGTTCGACCTGGTCTTTCATCAGCGCGATGAGCGGTGAGACAACCACCGTGAGACCGTCGAACAGGAGTGCCGGGATCTGATAACAGAGTGACTTGCCGCCGCCGGTGGGCATGACCGCCAGCGTGTCACGTCGGGCGAGGACATTCTCGATTACCTCGCGCTGGAGCGGACGGAAGGTGTCATAACCGAAGGTGTCTTTGAGGATGGAGGCAGGTGTGGGCATGCGGGGATTTCCCTCTGGCAGGATAAAGACCATTATATATCTATCCGCAAATTCAGGAGGAGTTCGCATTTTGAGTGCGTGCAGCGAAGCTGCACCCAC
>CAIKOL010000209.1 GCA_903829085.1 uncultured Anaerolineales bacterium
AGAAAAACCTAAAATCACAAAAACAGTTTACATATGAACAGGAACCTGATCTTGATAGTACTTTAAGGAATAAGTATCCAAATATAAAAAAAGTATTTGGATTATGTTGTGGGCAAAAGAATGATGTTGGGATTGCAAATTTAAGAAAGTATATGAAAGATATAATCCCATACTTTGATCACGTTAGAGAAAAATATCCAACAAATTGGTTAACTATAGAAGGGAATTTACGTAGCGAAGTTACGAAAAATTATATCATAGGCGCTTGGTGAAGATGACCATGTCGTCGCCATCCTTGTAGAAATCCTTGAGGGTGGCTTCGAGGGTGTAACCGGTGGCCAGGTAAAAATTGCGGGTGGCTTCATAGGAAGGCAGCCCGGAGGTCTCGAGCACCAGCAGGCGCCCACCGAGCTGGCGGACGGCCTCTTCGCTGGCAGCCAGCAACCGGCGTCCCACGCCACCGCGGCGGGCGGTGGGATCGACGGCGATCCAGTACAGATCATACGTCCGGTCGGTAAGAGCGCGGGGGCCGTAGCAGGCATACGCCAGGAGGCGCCCGGCTTCCTTATCCACCAGGAAATTATAGCCGCTGCGCTGCGGACCCTGGGACAGGTATTCCTGCCAGAGTTCGTCCACACACTCCACCTCTTCCTGGTTAAAGACCGTGGTGCTGGCGGAAATGGCGTGGATCTGTTCGCCGTCTGATTCACTTGGTATGGTAATCATGCTGTCCAGCCTTCCCGTTTCAAAGCTAATTTTAGGATATTTTCAATCATGTGCGGATAGGTGATGCCGGTGGTGCGGGCGGAGTTCCAGAACCCGGATTCGGGCGAGAGGTCGGGCAGTTCGTTGATGTCAATGATGAAGGGGATGCCATTATTGAAGCGCACATCCACCCGTCCAAAGTCGCACAGTCCCATGGCGCGGAACGAGCCTTCGGCTGCTTTTTTGACCGCCAGTGTCTCTTTGCGATTCAACAAAGCCGGCACACGGGCGGGAATATTCTGGTAGTAAGGGGAGTCGGTCTTCCACTTGGATTCATAAGTGAGCAGCCGTTCCAGCGGATTTTCCACCCAGGAGAAATCCTCTTCTGCGATGGGCAGGATCTCAACCACTTCATTGCCCCACATGGCAACCGCCAGTTCACGCCCGGTGACGAATTCCTCCACCATGGCGGGCTGCTCATATTTTTCAACAATATAGGCGATCTTGTGGAACAGGCATTCCCGGTTGCTAACAACCGAGTCGAGGTCGATGCCCATGCTGGCGTCTTCGACCGAGGGCTTGATGATGACCGGAAATTCGAGCAGGAAATCCCCTGCGGGGCGATCAAAGACCTGATAACGGGGGGTGGGGACACCGAACTGGATCAGGCGTTCCTTGGAGCGCGGCTTGTCAATGCACATTTCGATGGAGTCGGAAGCTGCGCCGGTGTGTTTGAAGCCCATCCGTTCGATGAGACGAATGACCTCCACGGCGCCCATGTTGTTGCCGTTGAAGCCATCACAGTTATTGAAGATAAAAGTGTCTTTGGGGGGGAAGGAGGCCAGGATATCTTCGAGTTCTTCGAGATTGCCCCTGACCGCCAATTTTGTGACCGGGTAACCCAGGCTGGTCAATGCATCAAATAAATGTTGGGTCGCTGTTACCGTATATTGAACTGCCAATAAATCCTGCGGATCGCCTCTGGCTATTTGTGCATCTTCGTTGAATAGAATAGCGATTTGAAAACTGTTGCTGTTCATTGAAACCTCGGATGTAAATAACTCCCTTTCAAAGGGAGAGGAGTACGCAAACGACTCAAGCGCGTTTGCGCCTTGACGGAGAGCAATCGGGTAATCGCCAAACGATAGTTCATCATAAGAGTAATCATACTCCGATTTCGAACCTTAAAAAAAAGATTCTCAGGGAGCGTTAATAAAAAGGCGGAAGATATGGGGGTATGGGACAGGAGGAACCTGCCCTATAGCCCCTGTCAGTATCCCGGGAAAAAGTGACACAGAGAGGCTAAAACAGCACCCGGGGGTTATATTGTCATGTCGATTTTGTGCCTTATCCCAATTGACGCTCCTGATTTTCTATTGTAAACTTTCTTACCGCGTCTAATATAAATTACAGTTGCTCCCTGTATTGAGATGAGACGCAACCATCCTTCTTCAAAGGCGAGGCCTCGTTAATGAAAAAGAAGCGCAATTCGTACCCGGTGTTCGTTATGATCGTGTTCTTCTTCTTCGTACTGCTGCACCAGACCGATAAACTATTGATCGGTTCACTGCAAATCCCGGTCAGCAAAACCTTCAACCTGAACGACCTGCAATGGGGGCTGATCAACACCGGCGCTCTGATCGTCGGGACGGTCTTTTACCCGATCTGGGGTTTCCTGTACGACCGGTACGCACGCGCCAAACTGCTGGCGCTGGCCTCGTTCATCTGGGGCGCTACCACCTGGCTAAGTTCGATCGTGCATACTTACCCCGCATTCCTGGCGACCCGTTCCTCCACAGGCATTGACGATTCATCCTACCCCGGCATGTACAGCCTGATCGCGGACTATTTCGGCCCCAAAACGCGCGGCAAGATCTACGGGCTTCTGCAACTGGCGCAACCGCTGGGTTACCTGCTGGGGATGATCCTGGCGTTGATGGCAGCCCCACTGCTGGAGGGAAAACTATTCGGCCTGGAAGGCTGGCGGTCCATCTTCCTGATCACTGGCTCGCTCGGGATCGTGATGTCGGTGGTCATCTATTTCGGGATCAAGGAAGTGCCGCGCGGTCAATCCGAGCCGGAGTTCGAAAACGAAAACCTGGAAGAGATGGGGCAGGTGCGCTTCAACTGGGCCGCGTTGAAGGATGCCTTGAAAAAGAAGACCATGTGGTTCATCTTCCTGCAAGGCTTTGCGGGGGTGTTCCCGTGGAACGTGATCATATTCTTCTTCTTTGGGTATCTGATGCTGGAACGCGGTTACGATAACACCTCGGTGCTGCTAACGATGGGCCCGGTGGTGATCATCCTGGCAGCCGGCTACTTTGTGGGGGGCGCACTGGGCGACTGGTTGTTCAAACGCACCCTCAAGGGGCGCATCCTCATCTCCTGTATGGGCGTCATCCTTGGCGCGGCCTTCCTATTCTTTGCCCTGCGGACCCCGGTAGCAGACAAGACCACCTTCTTCATCCTGATGAGCCTGACTGCGCTCTTCATGCCTTTCTCTTCGCCCAACGTGACCTCGACGGTCTTCGACATCACCCTGCCGGAAGTGCGCAGCTCAGCGCAGGCGGTTGAGTATTTTGTGGAGAACAGCGGTGCAGCCCTGGCACCGACCATCGCGGGCGCAATTGCCCTGGCTGCCCACAGCAAACAGTTTGCCATCATGACCGTTTGTATTTCAGCCTGGGTGTTGTGCTTCTTCCTGTATTTGGGAGCATTGTTCTTCGTGGACGGCGACATCAAATCCCTGCGGCTCCAACTGGCAGCGCGGGCGGCGCAAAACAAAGCCAACAAGTCAGCAGCCTAACCCCTCTTTCCATGAGCCCCTCTCCCATCGAATGGGAGAGGGGAATGGTTAATTATGGACATACTCCAGATCGACCTCGCAGACCGGCGCCAGGTGCGGGAATTCCTGGCTTTGCCTTTCCGCATCTACGGCGATATACCGCAATGGGTGCCCGCGTTGCAATCTGACGAATTCCTGCGGCTGGACCCAAAACGGTATCCATTTTACAAGCATTCCAAGGCTGCCTTTTTCCTGGCTCGCCGGGGTGGTGAAGCGGTGGGGCGACTGGCTGTGCTGGATAATCGCCTCTATAACGAAGCCAATCACGAAAAGACAGCCTTCTTTTACCTGTTCGAGTGTGGGAATGACCAGGAGGCTGCCGGCGGATTATTTAAGGCTGGCTTTGAATGGGCACAGGGGCGAGGATTGGACAAGATGCTCGGCCCGAAAGGGTTTACAGCATTGGATGGGCTGGGCCTGCTGGTAAAAGGCTACGACAGGCGCCCGGCGCTGGGGCTGCCCTACAACCCGCCTTATTACCCGGAGCTGATCGAGGCGCAGGGTTTCGAGAAGGGCAACGAGATCGTCTCCGGTTACATGGGAGCAACTATCCAGTTCCCGGAACGCATCCACGAACTGGCAAACCGGATCCGGGAGCGGCGCGGACTGCGCATTGCCCGCTTCCGCACGCGCGGTGAATTGCGGGCTGCACTCAGCCACCTGAAAGCGCTCTACAACGGCGCGTTGGAAGGGACCAGTGGTGGCACGCCCATCACGGATGAAGAGATCAAGGCCCTGGCTGACCAGATACTATGGTTTGCCGACCCGCACTTGATCAAGATCGTGATGAAGGATGAAAAACCGGTCGGTTTCCTGCTGGCCTATCCCGATATTTCCGCCGCGCTGCAAAAGACAAAGGGGCGGCTTTTTCCCTTCGGCTGGATCACCGTACTGCGCGAATTGCGCACCACCGACTGGATCAACATCAACGGAGCCGGGATGATCGAGGAATACCGCGGCCTGGGCGGGACGGCCATCCTGTACAGTGAAATGTTCAAGAGCGTGGTTGAGAACCGGCGTTACCGGCATGTCGAGGTGGTGCAGATCGGCATGGAAAACGACAAGATGCAGCGCGAGATGGAGAATTTCGGCGTGGATTTTTATAAGATACATAGAATGTATCAAAAGAACCTGCCGTGAATAATTAACGAGACCGCGTCCATCCCCGGACATGGAAAGTGAACAAGGAGGAAATATGGTCAAGATCGTAGCTGATACCACCTCCGGGTTGCCGCGCGAAATGCTCAAAGCGCTGGGCATCCCGCTGATCCCCCAGATCATCATTTTTGGGGAGGAGTCTTATCGCGATGATACCGAGCTTGACACAGCAGGTTTCCTGGTCAAACTCAAAGCTGCGAAGGAACTCCCCAAAACTGCCGCGCCGCCCCCGGCGCTTTACAATCCGATTTATGCGCAGGCCAAACAACGCGGCGAGAGCGTGATCGTGCTGACTCCATCCGCCAAGCTCAGCGGAACAGTGCGCGCCGCCAGCGTGGCAGCGCAGGATTTCCCGGAGGTGGATGTGCGGGTGGTCGATTCGATGACCATCGCCGGGAACCTGGCCAGCCTGGTGCTGCTGGCGGATGAATGGGCCAAATCCGGCCTGGATGCGGATACCATTCTCAGCCGCATCCAGGATTGGATCCCGCGCGGCCAGATCTATTTCCTGGTGAATACGCTCGAATATCTCCTGAAGGGGGGACGCATTGGCGGGGCGAAGGCGCTGGTGGGAGAATTGCTGCAGGTCAAACCCATCCTGTGCCTACGGGATGGACAGGTGGAGCCTTTTGAGCAACAGCGGACGAAGAAACGGGCCGTGAGGCGGCTGGTGGAGATCGTGGAGGAGCAGTGCCCAAAGAGCAGCGAGGCGCATTTATGCGTGATGCAGGCGGATGCCTTGGAGGAAGCCGAGGCGCTGGCAGCCGTGTTGAGATCCAAGATGAACCTGACTTTCATCCCGATCTACGAACTGCCCCCGGCGATCGTTGTCCATGGCGGACCGGGTGTGATGGGGATCGGGTTCTTTGTGGGTTAAATATCGCTATGGTATAATTCGCAGGCTATTGCGAAAATTCCCACGAATGTGGTTATAGGAGAGTACAAATATGTCTGGACACAGCCACTGGGCAACCATCCGCCGCAAGAAAGGTGCGGCAGACGCCAAGAAAGGTGCATCCTTTACCCGCCTGGCGCGCGAAATCGTCATGGCAGCGCGTGAAGGCGGCGGCGACGCGGATAGCAATTTCCGGCTGGCGCTGGCGATCGAAAAAGCACGCGCCGGGAACATGCCCAAGGAAAATATTGAACGCGCCATCAAACGCGGCACCGGTGATGATAAAGAAGGCACTGTTTTTGAAGAAATCACCTATGAAGGCTTTGGGCCGCATGGAGTGGCATTCATGCTGGAATGCGTTACCGACAACCGCAACCGGTCTGTGGCGGAAATCCGGCACCTGCTCAGCCGCAGCGGTGGGAACATGGCGGAAGCCGGCGCAGTGGGCTGGCAATTCAGCCGCAACAGCTATTTCTCGGTCCCGGCCAGCGAGTTGAATTTTGACAAGGCTTTCGAGCTGGCAGTGGAAGCGGGGGCCGAAGATGTCCAGGAAGATGGCGATAACATCGAGATCATTGGGCCGGTGGAGGCTTTCAAGAAGATCAGTGATGCCCTAAAAAAAGCAGGTGTCACCCCTGATGATGCCTCTTTGCGCATGATCTCCAAACAAGACATGGAATTGCCCGTAGACCAAACCCTATCCGTGCTGCGTGTAATCGAATCATTGGAAGAATTGGACGATGTGGCAGCTGTATTCCATAACCTGAAGATTTCAGACGAGGCTCTGGCAGCGCTTGAGGCCGAATAGATATGGCGCTGGTGCTGGGGATTGACCCGGGGACGGCGACGACCGGTTACGGTCTGGTTCGGGAACGGGAAGATGGCAGCCTGGAATCAGCCGGTTATGGCACCATCCAGACCCAGGCAGGGGTTGCAGCTCACCAGCGGCTTTCGGAGCTATTCCATAAAATTAATGAAATCATTTTTCTCCACCGCCCGGATTCATGCGCGGTGGAGAAGTTGTTTTTCCAGCGCAATATCTCGACAGCCATCGCAGTAGGACAGGCACGCGGTGTGTTGATGCTGGCAATCAGCGAAGCCGGGTTGGAGATGGGCGAATACACGCCCAACGAGGTAAAACAGGCTGTAGCCGGGTATGGCAGCGCCGGGAAGAAACAGGTGCAGGAGATGGTGCGGGTGCTGCTGGCACTGCCGGAAATTCCCCGGCCAGACGATGCCGCGGATGCCCTGGCGATCGCGATTACACATTTGAATACGCAGAGATATGGTGAGCCATGATTGCTACCTTACGCGGTGAGATCACACAAGTAGAAGACAACGCCATTATCGTTGAGAGCGGAGGCGTGGGATTACGGGTCTTCGTTCCGAAACAATTACGCGAGCGAACCAAGGCCGGAGAAGCCATTTTTCTTTTTACCCACCTGGTTGTCCGGGAAGATGATTGGAAACTCTACGGTTTCGAGAGCCAGGCGGACCGCGAACTTTTCACGACATTACTGGGTGTGGACGGAGTGGGGCCGCGAACAGCCCTGTCGGTGCTCTCCACTCTGAACCTAGACACTGTCCAGCGGGCAGTATTCAACGATGAGCCGGATCTTTTGAGCCGCGTCCCGGGGATCGGCAAGAAAACAGCCCAGAAAATGGTGCTATACCTGCACGACCGGTTGAAACCGGTCAGCGGTTTGGAAAAAATAGACTCGATGTCTGAGGCCGATTCCGAGGTGCTGGCTGCGCTGACAGCGCTGGGTTACTCAGTGGTGGAAGCGCAGACCGCCATCCAGTCCATCCCAAAGGAGGCTCCGGAGGATGTGGGGGAGCGCCTGCGGCTGGCTTTACAGCAGTTCACGGGGAAGTAATCGAAGGCGGGGTAATCCTGGATAAAAACTGGTTTCCACGGCACGATATCACGCGCCATCTGATGGGTTAACCAGCGTTCGCTGGAACCGGGCAAGGAGGGACCGGTAAGACAAGAATTGAATGCTGCAAGCGGACGGAGAAAGAACCGTCCGTTTTTTTATGCGTGGCGGGTAAGGTATAATTCGGCGGGTTTCTCCATATACGTGAAAATCTTCCGTGGTTAATTCATGTCGCTCATCACTGTCAACAACCTTTCCAAATCCTTCGGCCCGGTGGACCTGTTCTCCGGCGTTACGTTTGCCGTGCCAAAAGGCTCGCGCCTGGCCCTGGTGGGACCGAATGGCTGCGGAAAGACCACGCTCCTGCGCATCCTGGTCGGCTTGGACGAACCATCCGGCGGGAAGATATCACGGGCCAAGGCTGTCCGCATCGGGTATCTGCCGCAGGAAGCCGAGTTTGAGATGGAAGGCACGGTCTGGGATGCGTGTTTTGCCGTTTTTACGGACCTGATCGCCCGGCAGGGGGAGTTGGAAAGACTGGAAGCCGAGATGTCCAATCCGGAAAGGCGTGACCAGGCCCTGGAAAAATACGGCCCGCTGCAACATGAGTTCGAGCGGCGCGGCGGTTACAGCTTCCACACCCGCATCAAACAGGTACTGACCGGGCTCGGTTTTTCGTCTGACGATTTCCACATGCCGCTCGACCATCTATCAGGTGGGCAGCGGACGCGGGCATTCCTGGCGCGCCTATTGCTCTCGGAGCCCGACCTGCTGATGCTCGACGAGCCCACCAACCACCTGGATATTGCAGCGGTCGAATGGCTGGAAGGTTACCTGAGCCAGTGGGACGGAGCGGTGGTGATCGTCTCGCATGACCGTTATTTCCTGGACCAGGTGGCAAACGGCATCCTGGAAATGGCTTTCGGAGCCACCGAGCATTATTCGGGCAACTACTCCGCCTACCTGCATACGCGTGAAGAACGCTGGGAGCACCGCCGGGAAACCTTCGAAGCCGAAAAGGAAAAACTGGTCAAGGATGTTGAATACATCAAGAAAAACATCTCCGGCCAAAATGTAAGCCAGGCCAAGGGGAAACTGCGCCGGCTGAGCCGGATCGTACAGGCTATCGAGCAAGTGGGCATGGAAGCAGTGGTCAACCAGAAATGGGCTGAGACGGTCGAGGATGTGAGCATTGGGACTTCGCCTTTCGGACCGGAGGAAGCGGAACGACGTGTACGGGCGCTGCGCGCGCCTGTGCGGACCCTGCCGCGCTTGCGGTTGAACCTGCGTACCGCCACCCGTTCGGGCGAACTGGTGCTGCGAACATCCGACTTGCGCGTTGGTTACCCGGACCGACTGCTCTTTTCCGCGCCGGATATTGTCCTGCGGCGTGGAGATTGCGCCGCCCTGATCGGCCCCAACGGAGCCGGCAAGACAACCTTTCTAAGAACCGTGCTCGGTCAATTGGAGCCTCTGGCCGGTGAAGTTAATTTAGGAGCGTCGCTGAAAACCGGCTACTTCGCCCAGGCGCACGAGGGCCTGAACCCTGAAAACACGCTTGTGCAGGAAATCGACACGATCATGCCGCAATGGCTAGCGGGACAAATCCGTGAATACCTGGGAAAATATCTATTCTCAGGAGACGACGCATTCAAGAAGGTGTCAGTGCTTTCAGGTGGAGAGCGCGGGCGGCTGGCGCTGGCAAAACTGGCCTTGCAGGATACGAACCTGCTGCTGCTCGACGAGCCGACCAACCACCTGGACATCCCCTCCCAGGAAGTACTGGAAGCCGTGCTCGACGATTACGACGGAACAATTTTACTGGTCACGCACGACCGCTACCTGATCGACGCGCTGGGTACCCAAATCTGGGAGATCGAACCAGACGAATCACAACTGACCATTTTCGAGGGAACGTACAGCCAGCGGCGGGAAGAACGGGAACGCCTGGCAACATTGAGGGCGACAGAAACCACCCAGACGGCGCCCACGCGGCCAGTGCGACGTTCCGCGGACCCGGCAGTGAAAGAAGAACGCCGCAAGGTTGCCCGGCTGCAGGAATTGGAGAATAAAATTGCCACCCTGGAAGCCCAGATGGCTGAACTGGGAAGGAAGCTGGAAAATCCTCCCAAAGATACAGCGTTGGTACGCAAGTGGGGAAACCAATACACGGCCCTGCAAACCGAGATGGATGCGTGGCTAGCTGAGTGGGAGCAACTACAGGCTCAATGAGAAGGTGAGTGTGGGGGTTTTACAACCGGTTCCACATGGACGGTAATGTCTGCGGGGGAGACGATGGCATGGATGGCGGCCTCAATCACCTCGGTGGCGGCGTGCGCTTCGTTGAGGGTGCAGTTGCCATCCATGGTGATGTGCATGTCAATGAACGTGTGCGCACCGGAAGGGCGGATACGAATGGCGTGCGCGTTCACCACACCAGGAACGGAAGCGGCGACTTTCTCAACTTGGTCGGCCAATCCACGGGGTGCAGTATCCAGGAGGGCGGAAATTGTCCGCCAGCCAAGTTGTCCGCTAATATAGATGACGATGACGGCGACAATCAGGGCAGAGATGGCATCCGCCTTGTGCATCCAATCCAGGCCGGGGACATAGCGGGCAATTGTCAACCCGATCAAGCCCAAGATCACCACGGACGATGACCAGATATCGGTGCTGAAGTGAAGTGCATCGGCTTCAAGAGCCTGGCTTTTATACTTGCGGGCAGCTCTATACAGGATGCGCGAACGGGTGTAATCAATGACAATGGAGGTGCCCATGACAATAAACGACCATATGGAAGCCTGGACTGTCACACTGACGAAGAACAGGCGCTGGATGGCTTCGTAGATGATCCAGCCGGAAGTAGCCAGGAGAAGGACAGTCTCAAAAAGAGCAGAAAGGTTTTCGATCTTGCCATGGCCGAAGGGATGTTCTTTATCGGCGGGCTTGTCGGAGACGCGCACAGCAAAGTAAGTCATTCCAGCGGCGACCAGATCCAGCCCGGAATGAGCCGCTTCTGCCAGGATGCCGAGCGAATTGGTCAGCAAGCCGATGATGAGCTTGAATGTGGTCAGGCCAATGGCTGCAATAACGGAACTGAGCGCAGCAGAACGTTTATCTTTACGGGCTTCCAAGTTTGCCATGGTTTCCTTTCAAATAGGAGCGATTATAACGTAGGAAACGCCAGCCTGATGCAAGATGACGAATGTCACAATTTCCCTGACACGAATGCATGCCCGGTAGTTTATTTATCACGAATACTGCGATCAGATAAAAAATTCGACCGACATCCTGGGGATGTTGCGGGATTGAAAAGTTATGGAAGCGCTGGCAGGCTTTTCAGGCTGCAGGATAAACCGGGAGACCTTTCTGGTGACTATCCCCGGCAGCCTTTCGCCTCACTTTTTCTTCACGGTTGGCTTCGTCCTGGCCTGGCTCTTGCGAGGCTGCGCAGTCTTTATTTCGTTTTTTGATTTCCTAATCCCAGTTTTCTTCCTGATGACCTTTTTTTCTACCACTTTCACGGTGAACATTTGGTCGTATTTTTCATACACAGATTGGACACCGGCTCCGTTCAATGACTCGCAAACAACCTGCCACTGCTGGCCGCTGACAAAGCGCCAATCCAAGAAGACGTGACACTGATAACCACCGAGTTGTATATATAAACCGCTAGCGTTCAATTCGCGGCAAGAGCGGATGTATTCCAACCCGCTGACATAATCCTTGAAGATGGCGTGACCTTCTTCTGGCAGGGAAAGTGCCTCGGAAAGTGTCTTCTGAACAAGATTCCCGCTGGTTTTATCCATGGCAGCAGCGGAGGTTTTAATCCAACCACGCGTTTCAGCATATTTATTGTGATAAACAACCAAAGCCCGTTCATTCCCGTGACGGTTGGAATAGGCGAATACGTCCTCGTTCACCGTTGCGCCTGCTCCTGCAGAGTGGGGTTCCGGGGTGTAAAAGTCATACAGGCGGAAATCCTCCACGTTGGCGAAGAGGGCGCGCCGGTGGGTTAGCGGAAAAATGCGGCCCTCATGACCACGCACCAAACCATCATCCACGGATTCATCCCATTTGGCGTGACGGTATTCCATGCCATATTTCTCACGATAGCCTTCGATCTGCCCATGACCGAGCATAGGCAAACCTGGCAGGGTAACCATCATGGTACAGACGCCAAAGTACTTGTCGGTGGTACCGAATTGTTCGGAGGCGGTCTTTTCGTCCGGGTTGTTCATGAAATTAACATAACGTTTGAGCACCTGCGGGTCAAACTCGAGAGTATTCTTGATCACCTGGCGGTACTTGGCGTTATCCTCATCGCGCAGCATGTGCATGAAGGCGGAATTATAAACACGGTGCATCCCCAGGGTGCGGACAAAATAGCCTTCCATCATCCAGAAAGCCTCAGCCAACAGCAAGGTGTCTGGAACTTCCGCGGCAACCCGGTCCACCACTTCACGCCAGAATTCATTCGGAATGGCTGCCTCGAATTGAGCCTGGGTCAGGCCGTGTTCGGAACGGGATGGAATCGCCCCACCGTGACCCGGCTCGGGGAACCACAAGCGCTGGATGTGTTTCTTGGCGAGGGTCATGGCGGCGTCAAAGCGAATGATGGGAAAATTGCGTGCCACATGCAGGATAGTCTGGATGACGGCTTCGCGAACCTCCGGTTTGGAATAATCCAGTTGAGCGGTGTCATTCCAGGGCATGGAAGTGCCATCGTTACCGTGATAGATGTAGCGCGTGTCCCCGGTCCAGCGATCAAGCCGTTTGAAGATGACTGCGGCGTCGGTTTTGTCGTAATAGTGATCCTCAATTTGGATACCGACACGGCTGTCGTTCGATAGGTCAGAACCATTGAAAGAATAGTTCGGGTAAGGCGAATAGGGGAGAGAGAGGAACCAGTCGGGATGTTCCATCACCCAGGCCGAATCAATGCCCATGTGGTTGGGAACCATGTCAGCCGACAGGCGGATGCCATGCTGCCAGGCGCGCCAACGCAGGTTTTGGAGCGCATCCCAGCCCCCCAGGTCGGAGGCAATTTGATAATCCATCAGAGAGTACGCAGAAGCCACGGCGTCGGCCTGGCCCATCATCTGTTTCATGCGTTGCGAGGCGATACTGCGCTCCCACAGCCCGATCAACCACAAACCGGTGATCCCGCGCTGCTGGAAAAGGTTCAACTCTTCATCCGGGATCTGGTCCAGGTGAGTAATGGCGCGCTGGTATTTCTTTGACAACTGGTCAAGCCAGACATAAGAGTTCTTGGCAATCAAGACGAGGCGCGGCATCCAGTCTTTATCGGGACTGAAGCGCTCGTACTCGGTGTAATCATGACCGGTGAATGTGGGCACTGGAACGTTCCCGGCGAAGCCGCCAGCGAAGTTGCCACGGATGGCGTCTTCCTTGACATAATCGATCCCGCGGAGAATCTTCTGAACGAAATTCTCGCCCAGGATAAGCCCCCAGCGGTTGATGAGGAACTCCAATTGGGCTGAAAGCGAGTGGGGCGCGAGGCGGGAGGGAGCCAACAATACGTCGATCAATGACTCACGAACCGGGTTCTTCGTCTCCGGGTTTCCAAACCCCGGCTGTCCATTGAAGAATTCCCTTAGCAGCCGCACTGTTTGCTCATAAGGGCTGGTTTGTTTGAGGGTATCCTCATCGAAGAGTTCCTTATACGGCTGGATGGCAGGATTCTGGTTGGTGATGTGCAGGATGAGCATCTCTTCCAGCGTGTCGGTGCGGTTTGTCTTTCC
>CAIKOL010000210.1 GCA_903829085.1 uncultured Anaerolineales bacterium
ATATCCATCCTGGTTGTCATCTATTTGGTTGCCAGCCTGGGCAGTCTTGAACTAAAGCCAGCCACTCCTTTTGCTTACATTCAGGATACTGCAAAAACTGCGCCAAGCGGGCTGCCAACCTGGAATGGTTTGTTCATCATCATTCCAGTTTTTGCAGTGTTGTTGTTAATTTTGTTCATGTTTCTGAATCCTGAACAGAGAAAAAAATTCTTGCAGGCTTTGGCCTGGTTTATCCTTGCAGGTCTGCTCGTTTACTTGTTCCTTTCCTGGTATAGCCTGGGGAAACAATTGCAGGTTCCGCAGGAAAGTCCCGTGGGAGTGGTCGCCACACTCTCGTCAGAACCGACCGATACGCCTGAGCCGATGATTACCCCCTCGGTTTTCACCCCTCCGCAGGTTTCTTCGATGACGTCTTATCTTGTGGCCTTGGCGGTTCTGCTGGTCGCTGCAGGTGCCTGGGGGTGGTGGGTTTGGCGTCGAAAACAAAAAGGCGCTCCCTATGATCTGCTCGCCGACATTGCCCAGTCTGCCCTGGAGGACATCGAAGCCGGTCAGGATTGGGGCGACACCATTTTAAACTCCTATTACCGGATGAATAAAGCGGTTGCCAGTTGGCGCGGCATCCATCGCCAGGCAGGTACCACCCCGGAAGAATTCGCCGATTACCTGGTCTCGGCCCATTTGCCCGCCGCGGCTGTCCATCGCCTGACCGCCCTCTTTGAGCGTGTGCGCTATGGCGACAAGAAATCCACGCGCCAGGATATCCAGGAAGCCGTGGATTGTCTCACCGCCATCCTGGAGGTTTGCCAGGCTGCAAAATGAAGACCAGGAATGTTGTTTTCATCACCCTTGCATTTCTGGCTCTCGCCCTGCTGGCATTCCTGCTGCGAGGGGTTGTCCGGGAAGGGATCATCCTCCCGCTGGCAAGGTTTGCCTGGTTGCTTAAAGGATATTACCGGGCCTTCCCACAAGCTGCCTACTGGGGCCTTGGTCTGGGCATCGCTGCGCTGGTTGCCATGCTTGGTTTTCGCCTTCCGGAGTGGGAGCGAAAGCACCGCCAGGAGCAGGGCAGGCCTTTGCCGGGCTCGATTCGGGAGATGTCCTTTTGGATCCAGCGTGGCCGGGACGGCATTTTCCCGAAGTGGCATGTTGCCCACCTTCTGGCGGAATTGGCGCTCGATATTCTTGACCGGCGCGGCACCCGTCAGAAGAATGTGCGCCTGTTGACCGGCCCCGATTGGGCTCCACCGGCAGAAGTCAAGCAATATCTGGATGCTGCCCTGACCACCAGTTACACCGATTACCCCAAAACCAGGCGTTTCGGTCCTCTGCCGCCCACGCCCTTCGACCAGGATCTGGAACCCGTCATAAAATATCTTGAGTCTCTTCTGGAGAGTGAAAATGACCACAATTCTTGAAACATCCAAAGTCTGCCAGGCTGTGATTTCGGAGGTTGAAAAAGCTATTGTTGGTAAGCGTAAGGTGCTGGAAATAATCATGGCTTCGGTGCTGGCCGGCGGGCATGTCCTGCTGGAAGATTACCCCGGACTTGGGAAAACGTTGATTGCCAAATCCTTTGCCACCGTCCTGGGGTTGGATTTCAAGCGCCTGCAATTTACCCCGGATCTTTTACCGGGTGACATCACCGGCGGTTATGTTTACAACCGGGCTGAGAATCGCTTCGATCTGCGCCAGGGCCCCATCTTCGCCAATATCATCCTGGCGGACGAGATTAACCGTGCCTCACCCAAGACCCAGTCTGCCCTGCTGGAAGCCATGCAGGAGGGCCAGGTGACGCTGGAGGGTGAATCGCTGCGGTTACCGGACCCGTTCCTGGTATTGGCTACTCAGAACCCGATCGAATACGAAGGGACTTTCCCTCTCCCCGAGGCCCAGCTGGACCGCTTTATGCTCAAGCTGACCGTTGGCTACCCTGACCTGGTCGAGGAGACCGAGATTCTGCACCGCCGTCATACCCGCCAGCATGAGGATGTAACCCTGGAGAAGGTCACCAATGCCAGGAAGATTGTTGAGATGCGCAAAGTGGTTGAAACTGTCCACGTGGATGAAGACCTGGAGATTTATATTGCCACCATTGTCCAGGAGACACGTCATGACCGGCACGTGGCGGTAGGTTCCAGCCCGCGCGGCTCACTGGCTTTTCTCAAGATGGCACGCGCCCACGCTGCGCTTGAAGGCCGGGATTATATCCTGCCCGACGACATCAAGCGTTTCAGCGTCCCTGTGCTCAGCCACCGCCTGATCCTTCAGCCGGAATACTGGCTGACGCGTCAGGTGGCCGACCGCGTCATCACCGATATTTTTGCCAAGGTTCCCGTACCGGTCTTGAAGAACGCATGATTATTCGTAAACTTCTCTTCGTGTTTTCCGCCCTGGCCCGCCTCCCTTGATTGACGGATCGTAGATGAACCGCACTTTTTTCCTTGCCCTGTTGATTTTTCTGCTGCTCTTCTTTGGGCTGGCAACTCTCCACCCCACCATCGTGGCGTTGGCATTGCCGCTCATCCTGTATCTGCTGGCAGGCTTGTGGCGTTCCCCTGAAAAGGTGCAATTGCAGGCCGAGCGTTCCCTCAGTGCCGAACGGGTCAAGACTGGCGACGAGGTGACTGTCACCCTGACGGTCAGCAACCACGGTTCGGCGCTGGAAGAGGTCTTACTGGAGGATCAGGTTCCAGCCGGGCTGGAAGTGGCGGATGGTTCCGCCCACCGTCTGCTGGCGCTGCCCGCCGGCGGCTCCGTAACCTGGACGTATAAATTGCGCGGCCGCCGTGGATATTACGGGTTGCGAAGCGTCCGCGCCGCCGTAACAGAACACCTGGGCCTCTCTAGGCTTGAACAGGATCTTCCCACCGATGGTCAGTTGTTCATCCTTCCACCGGTCCTGCGTTTGCGGCGGGTGGCCATCCAACCACGCCGTACCCGCATTTTCTCGGGGACCATTCCTGCCAGGCAGGGCGGTTCGGGTGTGGAATTCTTTGGCGTGCGGGAGTACCAGCCGGGTGATTCGCCCCGCTGGATCAACTGGCGTGCCACTGCCCGCCATACCCAGGATATATTTTCAAATGAATTTGAGCAGGAACGTGCCGCGGATGTAGGTCTCATCCTGGATGGTCGCCACCGCACAAACGATTTTGGAGATCGTTCCATCTTCGAGAATTCCGTTCTTGCCACGGCCGCGCTGGCGGATACTTTCTTGAATGCCGGCAACCGGGTGGGATTGCTTTTCTATGGCAGGCAGATTACCTGGACCATGCCAGGCTACGGCAAAGTACAGGGGGAGCGCATCCTGCACGATCTTTCCCGCTTTGAGCCGGGCGATTCGCACAACTTCAGCGAACTCTATGTGCCGCGCCATTTGTTCCCCTCCCGCTCCCAATTGGTGCTGGTCAGCCCGCTTATTTCGGAAGATTATGACATGCTCGCGACCCTGCGGATGAATGGTTATCACCTGCTGGTGGTCAGCCCTGACCCGGTTTCGTTCGAAGCCGCCGGGCTGGCGGAAACGGGTCCCAACCTCCTGGCACGCCGGGTTGTCCAGTTGCAGCGGGCGGTCTTGCTGCGCCGCTTGCGTGGGGCCGGGATCCATGTGGTGGATTGGGATACCTCCCAGCCATTCGAGAAGACCGCCAAACGCGACCTGGAACAGCGCCTGGTTTTACCCCGGGGAATATTGCGATGACCCGCACCCTCCGTTTTTTCTTCGCGCTTCTATCGGTTGGGTTGCTGGCAGCCGGTTATTTCCTGGCGGGACTGGTTTGGCCGGCTGTGGGATTAATTTTATTTGGGATCTTGTGGATCGTTGGGCTGGTACTGCACTGGGACTGGGTTTCTCCACTGGCACTCTTCGCTGCATTTGGAGCTTCCGCCTTCGGCCTCTTGCTGGGCCTTTCGACGGTGATCCTGAGCTCCGCCGGTCTGTGTGCCCTCCTGGCCTGGGATCTGGCGGAATTCTCCATCCGCTTGCGAAAAATTTCCCCGGATGATGACCTTGCCGGATTGGAACAGCGCCACCTGGCACGCTTGGCATGGGTGGCGCTGGCGGGTGCTGGCCTGAGTGCCATTGCACTCACTCTGCACCTCAAACCCTCATTTGAGTGGATCGTGATCCTGGTGATCTTCTCAGTCTGGGGGATCGGGCGGGTGGTGGACCGGCTGCTCAACAATGGGGAATGATTGCCTCAACCAGGCATCTGTCTCTCGCTGCGATCTAAAGTGGTACATTTTCAGGTGCGTGTATTCGGGATTGGAGAATAATGCCGTATAGGTTCCCTTGCGTCTCTTGTAGGTCTTCAACGCCCACAGGAAGAGCGAGTCCTTGCTGAAGAATTGGGGCCAGAGCCTCTCATAATTTGTCCCCCACAGGAACTCTTTCCTGATCACCCGCTGCCAGGTCCGCCACCATAAACGCCACAGGATCAATCCCAGGGGATAATCCAGCCAGATGACTGCCTCCAGGCGTGACCAGATGATGTCGCGGCAATAACTATAGTTCCCATCTGTGACCCAGGCCTCGCTTCGCGTGAATTCCTCCACGCGTTGGCGTGTCAATTCACGCGGTGCTTCGGTCCAGTTCGGTTGCCAATTAAAAGCGTCCAGCTCATAATGGGGGATCTGCAGGGCTTGGGCGAGGGTTTCAGCCAGCGTACTCTTACCGGAGCCGGTCGTGCCGACCACTGCGATGCGCCGGATGGATGGAGGCAAAGGGCTGTTGGCTGGAAGCTTCATGAATTTACTGGCTGCAGGCAACCCCATCCAGGAACACGGATAGGATCTGCTGGATGGTTTCGTCTGTCAGGCCGCTGCTTCCTGCGTTGGTGGGGTAGAAATAGGGGTACATCATCCCCAGCAAAGTCCAGGTGGCCACCTCGGGCCTGATCCGTTTGAACTCGCCGCGTTCCATCCC
>CAIKOL010000211.1 GCA_903829085.1 uncultured Anaerolineales bacterium
AAAACTGTTCTTTGCAAATGCTTTACAAATGGAGGCAGGTGTTGGCAGACAGACTCGAAGGAAAAGAAAATACGTGAGATTGGCGATAGTTGAAGGTCGAAGTTTGTGGTAAACTTTCCAATTGTGTGTTTATACAAGAATTCAGAGGAGCTTCGGTAAATTGAGGAGTATGGAGAGCGAACGTGTTGCTAAGAGTGCAGCGCAACTCCATCCCCAGCAAATTGAGAAGCATCCAAATATAATTGTATTGTACTGCTTTCGAACGCAAACGAACGCAGACATCTTATTTTATTAGCAGGAGGCCAAAATGGCAGACAGCAAGAAATGGGTTTATCTTTTTGAAGAAGCAGCAGAAGCCGAGAAGTATTCCGGTTCATGGGAGGGCGTGCGCGGACTGCTGGGTGGCAAAGGATCGGGCTTGGCTGATATGACGCGAGCCGGGGTGCCAGTGCCGCCCGGATTCACTGTCACAACCGAGGCGTGCAACGAATTCCGAAAGGGCGGTCAATTCCCTGAAGGGCTATGGACACAGATGCTCGCATCCCTAAATGTGGTTGAGAAACAGGCTGGAAAGAAATTCGGCGATCCATCGAATCCATTGCTGGTGTCATGCCGTTCCGGAGCGAAATTTTCCATGCCTGGCATGATGAACACGATCCTCAACATCGGTCTGAACGACACCGTAGTGGAGGGGATGATCAAGCTAACCAATAATCCCCGCTTTGTATACGATTCGTACCGCCGGTTGGTAGAGATGTTCGGCACCACGGTCTTCAACCTTGATGACGAAGTATTTGAAAACCCCATGAAGGAATACAAGACCAAGAAGGGCTACAAACTTGATACCGAGATGACTGCAGATGATTGGAAGGCGCTGGTAGGCGAATACAAGACACTGCACAAGAAACATGCAGGCGTCGAATTTCCACAGGAAGTATTTACCCAGCTTGAATTGGCTACAAAGGCAGTTTTTGAATCGTGGAACGGCAAGAAGGCTGTGGATTACCGCAAGGCCACCAACATTTCCGACGATCTCGGAACGGCTGTCAATATTGTGACCATGGTCTTCGGAAACATGGGGGACGACTCTGGAACAGGAGTAGCTTTCACCCGCAATCCCTCCACTGGGGATAAGAAAATGATGGGCGAGTATTTGCTGAATGCCCAGGGTGAGGATGTGGTAGCCGGTATACGCAACGCAGATCCGATCGAGCACCTCGGTACGAAAATGCCGGAAGCGTATCACCAATTCATGGATATTACAGCCAAACTGGAGAAGCATTACAAGGATATGCAGGACGTGGAGTTCACCATCGAGCACGGCAAACTTTGGATGCTTCAGACCCGCAATGCCAAGAGAACCGCGAAGGCAACAATCAAAATCGCAATGGAAATGGCAAATGAGGGATTAATCTCCAAGGAAGATGCGGTGCTGCGCGTTTCTCCATCCGATGTGGATACGCTGCTCCATCCGCAGTTTGACGATACAGCACTGAAGGCGGCTGAAAAAGCAGGCTCCTACTATGTCAAGGGCGTAAACGCATCGCCGGGTGCCGCGGTTGGCCAGGTTTATTTTGATGCCAATTTGTCCGAGCGGATGGCCAAGGAAGAAAAGCAAAAAGTCATCATGGTACGTCCCTTCACCAAACCCGATGATGTGCACGGAATGATCGCTTCGCAAGGCGTATTAACCAGTGAAGGCGGAGCTTCCTCACACGCTGCAGTGGTGGCACGCCAATTTGGGATCCCCTGCGTGGTGGGAGCTTCCCAGATGAAAATTGATCTCGAGAAACGCACCATGGAAGCAGACGGCAAAATCGTTAAGGAAGGTGAGTGGATCTCGGTCGATGGCACAACGGGAAAGGTATTCATTGGCAAGATCCCAACGGTTGAAGTTAAGATCGAAGAGCAAACCGACTTGTTGACAATCCTTGGCTGGGCAGATGAAATTGCTGCGCGGAAAGAAATTCGTATCCTTCCAGACGGTCGCAAGGCTCCAGGATTACAAGTATGGGCCAATGCGGACTATCCTAAGGATGCCCGACGCGCCCGTTCGTACGGAGCAAAAGGGATCGGACTTTGCCGAACCGAGCACATGTTCTTTGAGACCGAGCGCCTGCCCATCGTCCAAAAGATGATCCTGGCTGAGACCAGCGAAGAACGCACTGGCTACTTGAATCAACTGCTCCCGACCCAGCGCAAGGATTTCGACGGCTTATTTGAAGCGATGAACGGTTACCCGGTCATCATCCGGTTGATCGACCCGCCTCTGCATGAGTTCATGCCCGACGAAGAGAAACTCTTCGAAGAAGTTGTGACCATGCGGGTTAAAGGCGAGACGGAAGGCCTGAAGGAAAAAGAAGATTTGCTGGCCTCGATCAAAGCGCTGCACGAATCCAACCCGATGATGGGTCTGCGAGGTGTCCGTTTAAGCATTGCCATGCCGGAAATCGTGGAAATGCAGGTGCGGGCGATATTCGAAGCAGCGGCAGATTGTACCCTACGGGGTATTGTGGTCAAACCGGAAGTCATGATCCCATTAACCGGCACGGTAAAAGAACTGGAATGGATACAGCCGCGTCTCATTCGCATTGCCAAGGCTGTCACGGAAGAAAAGAAGGTGGATTTCCATTATAAATTCGGAACGATGATTGAAATCCCACGCGCGGCTGTTACAGCCGGAGAGATCGCCACCCTGGCGGAATTCTTCTCATTTGGTACCAACGACCTGACTCAAATGACCTTTGGCTACTCGCGGGACGATGCAGAGCGGAATTTCCTGGTAACCTATGTGGCAGCAGGCATCCTGCCCAAGAATCCGTTCCAAACCCTGGATCGGGAAGGTGTAGGCAAGTTGATGCAGATGGCGATCAACGATGGCCGAAAGACCCGACCTGAGTTGGAAGTTGGCATCTGTGGCGAGCATGGTGGCGACCCCGATTCCATCGAGTGGTGCCATATGATCGGAAATAATTACGTGTCCTGCTCGCCATTCCGGGTTCCGATCGCCCGGCTGGCTGCAGCTCACTCAGCGCTGAAATACAGCGGTAAAAAGATTACCGAAGATAAGTAAGAGTAAGTTAAACAATAAAAAGTGCCCGACGCGGTCGGGCACTTTTTGCATCCTGGTGTTGTCGTTAATCCGAGCGATTACCTATTCTGAGGCCAGGGAATGTCTTTTGGATTGGTATACCCGTGCTTCTCGACAGTATAGATTTGGCCGCCCGAATTCTCGGAGCAACCGGCCTCATCGGTGAATGTTACCGTTGTGCTATATTGATTTTCCATGTGAGTCGGCATCCAAATGAGATTTCCACCCTGGCAAACCCAGACATCAAGGAAATAGCCATTGTCGTCGTCCTGAGTCATCCAGACCGCAGACCATGAGACCGTAACCTGATCCCCCTGACGCTCAGAAGTAATATTCTCCGGCGCGGCGTAAAGATTATTTGCCCATGGCAGGTGTGCCTGGATAGACTCCACAATGACTGTATTGGGGTCACCGACCAAATCAACTACAGACCGGGCTATCCAACACCACTTACCGACCCTATCCATGTAAACATAAAGCCAAGTCCCGACCGGGGCGCGACCATAAACTGTTCCAGTGTCACCAGCGCGCAGGTCCCAGCCATAAAGATAAGCCACCGATGGCCCCCACATGCAGGCCGCGGCAGTTTTGTTCACAGTGACTTTTGGAAAATTGAAAGTAGGGGAGGGGGAGAAAGTAGGCGTGGAGGTGATTGTAGGAGTGGATGTAGGAGTGGGAGTGGAGGTTGAAGTCGGCGTGGATGATGATGTGGGGGTAGACGTTGGAGTAGATGTGGAAGTTGGGGTGAGGGTGGGGGTATAGGTCCAGGAGAAAGCAGAGGCGGTAATGGCATTGGAAGTCATGGTGGACTGTGCCTCTACGGAAGGGCCGCAGCCTGCCAGAATCAGGCCGGCTGAGAGAAAGAGAACCCAAAGGGCGAGGAAGTGTTGGGATGGACGCATCGTTTTTCTATGGCAATGAAATAAGGATAGAGTTATGATATGGCACCCTGGATAAATTTAGCCAGTTCAGCCTTCAGAAGTTTAATCGATGGCATATGAATATACATCATATGTCCAGCTTCATAGTAACTCATGGTGATATGGTCTTGCAGTTCTTTTTCCAAACCGAGGTGGTTGAAGGTGTAACGGGTGGCATAGTAAGGCGTAGCAAGATCGAAAAAACCGTTGGCCACATGAACTTTCAGATGAGGGTTGACACACATGGCGTGGCGCAGAGTCTCGGCAACGTTGACATAGCGATTTTCGTGATCGGCATAGGACCAAGGCCAGACTTTCCCGTTCATGATCTCGTAAGGCAGGTCGGACTCGAATCGGAGTTCATTGCGAACGTAATCGTACAAGGCGGCAGTATATGGACCAATGATTGCATCCATGCTGGGATCGGATTCCCAGATTTCGCCGGCTGCATCCCGATCCATGCCAAGAAAGCGGCTGTCGATCCGCCCAATAGTTCGACGATTCGAGCGCAGAAGTTCCTTGCAGAACCGGAAGATGACCGGGCGCAGGTTGGTTTGCTCAATATACTCCTGACTCAGGCCCGTGAAGTGGGCCAGCTTTGATGCGACCAGATCATGTTGGCGTTTACTGAGGGTTGCTCCGCTGGAAAGGGCGGCAGCATATTCCCCAGAGGCAAACTTCTCTACCTCGGCCAGGAATTTCCGTATGGGTTTGCGGGTACGCAACTTCCCATGGTACCAGGCTGTCGCGGCGTAGGTTGGTAGGAAGAGAACATATGGAAGATCGTTGCCTGGTTCGAATTCCAAGGTACTAAAATCCAATACTGCCGAGATGAGCATGATGCCGTTCAGGTACAAGCCATGGCGTTCCTGAAGATACCCGGAAAGACCAGCGGAACGGGTTGTTCCGTAACTTTCCCCAGCCAGGAATTTGGGAGAGAGCCAGCGCCCATAGCGGGTGGTATACAAACGAATAAAGTCTCCCACGCTTTCAATATCCTTTTTGAAACCGTGGTAATCAATGGCTTTTTGACCTTCCACCGGACGAGAATAGCCGGTGCTGACCGGATCGATGAAGACGAGGTCGGTCTGATCCAACAGGGAAAATTCATTGTCAGCCAATCTGTAGGGTGGAGGTAGGAGCGCACTGGCATCACCCATAATTACGCGACGGGGGCCAAGTAGACCAAGATGCAACCATACCGAAGAAGAGCCAGGCCCCCCGTTAAATGAGAAGGTCAACGGGCGCTTGGATCTGTCCGGCACATCATCCATTGTGTAGGCGACGAAGAAGAAGGCGGCTTTGGATTTCTCGCCCTGTGCCTCTTTTTCGCGATCTGAGGTCTCCTCTTTCATAATCATCGTGCCGGCAGTAACCGTGTACTTGATTTCCACCCCGTTAATAACAAGGCTATGTTTGGTCTCAACAAGATTATCTTTGGGCTCGGGTTTCTTTTCTTCGGTTATTTTCTCTTCGGGTTTCTTTTCTTCGTCGCTCATGGAAATCTCCAGGTTGAAGGGTGGCAAGTATTTCTCAATTATAAGCGCGAGATAACCCAAGTTGAGTTAACAGAATTGTTCGACCTCAATTATTCCCAAGGCGCGCTGAAGGTCAGTAGATTTCATAATAATCGCCACCCCGCGCTGCCCGGAGCCAAGAGAAACTTCTTCCGGTTTAAATACACTCACATCTGCGAGAATGCGAATCGGACGTAGTAAACCCAATGGGGATACTGTTCCAACCTTATAACCAGTGTTTGATAAAACTTCTTCTTCAGTAGCCATGGAGATACGCGAAATTCCCATATAGAGTCGCAACTTTCGCCAGGTGATCTGTCCTGGTCCTGCCATCAGCGTCAGGAAGAATTTGTCTTTTTCGTACCGGAAAAGAATACTGCGGATAACCTGGTTGAGTGCCTGTCCACGCTGGTGGGCAGCTTCTTCCAGCGAGGCAGGAAGCGCAGAATGCTCGAAGATAGCATAGGGAATGGCAAGCAGGTCGAGAGCGCGGGTGGCAGGGGTCGTAATATACATGGAAGAGAATATACCACAGTGGAAGAATGCTCCAATAATACCTAAAGAAAATTATAAAAAATGGATATAATAAATCCGATACGAGCTGCTTGGAGAAAAAAATGGATAATGCGAACCTTCTGGATTTCTATTATCAAATGGTACTCATTCGCAGGTTGGAAGAGAGAGGGGCTGAATTGTATCAAGCAGGGAAAATTGGTGGTTTCATGCACCTGTATATTGGACAGGAAGCCGTCAGTACCGGCTTGATCGGGGCACGACAGCCGCAGGACAGGGTAATTACGGCTTATCGCGACCATGGAGTGGCAATCAACTGTGGCATCCCGGCAAACGAGGTTATCGCGGAGCTAATGGGCAAGGCCACCGGGATCTCGCAAGGTCGCGGCGGCTCGATGCACATGGCAGACAGAACCAGGAATTTCTGGGGAGGACATGCCATCGTGGGGGCACACCTACCAATTGCGGCGGGTTTGGCGCTGGGGGACAAGTATGCCGGTCGAGACGGTGTGACCATCTGCATGTTCGGTGAAGGAGCCACCAATATAGGTTTCTTCCACGAAGCAGTTAACCTAGCGAAGGTTTGGAACCTCCCTGTTTTATGGGTGTGTGAGAATAACAGATATGGAATGGGTACCACGGTTGAGCGCGCTTCAGCAGTGTCTGAGATCCAGCAGAAGGCTGAGGGTTACGGGATGGTGCATGAGCGCGTGGACGGGATGAATGTGCTGGCGGTTTATGACGCAAGCAAGAAAGCCATTGAGGCAGTTCGCAACGGATCCGGGCCGCGAATGCTAGAAATCATGACCTATCGTTTCCGCGGCCATTCGATGGGCGATCCTGAACGTTATCGAAAACAAGCAGAAGTCAAGAAATGGGAAGAACAAGACCCATTGGGTGTTTTGCATAACCACCTGATAGAAAATCAAGTAACCTCCATTGAGGTTTTAGAGGAGATCGAAGAACGAGCGAACCTAGCAATTCAGAAAGCGGTCGAGTTTGCCGAAGCCAGCCCGGAACCCGGCCTGGATACACTTTTCAACAATATTTATGCGGAGGAGGTGTAATATGAGCCGCCTGACGATGCGAGAGGCCATATCCCAGGCCATGTGGGAGGAAATGGAAAAGGATCCTAGTGTTTTTATTCTTGGTGAAGAAGTGGGTGTTTGGGGAGGGTCCTACGCTGTAACGAAGGGCTTCTACGATCATTTCGGCGGGGAGCGCGTGCGGGATACACCCATTGCCGAGACTGCCATCATCGGCGCGGCAATCGGATCTGCCATGACCGGCTTACGTCCGATCGCCGAATTAATGACCATCAATTTTGCCTTTGCTGCCATGGACCAAATCGTCAACCAAGCAGCGAAATTACATTATATGTTCGGCGGACAATTCGTCCTGCCGCTGGTAATACGGGCTGTGGGCGGTGGCGGACGCCAACTGGGAGCCACCCATTCGCAGACGCCGGACGCGGTCTTTGCTCATTTTCCAGGCCTGAAGGTTGTCTCGCCGGGCACGCCGGCAGATGCAAAAGGCCTCTTAAAAACTGCAATAAGGTCCAATGACCCAATTCTTTTCATCGAAAATGCAACCATGTACCAGGTGCGGGGTGAAGTTCCGGATGGGGATTACCTTGTCCCGATCGGGATATCCTGTATCCAACGCCCAGGCAAAGATGTGACCATCGTAACCTATTCGAAAGGTTTGGAAATTTCGTTGAAGGCGGCTGAGGAACTTGCCAAGGATGGGATTGAGGCTGAAATCGTCGATCTACGTACATTGCGCCCACTCGACATGGGACCGGTGATCGAATCATTTAAGAAAACCAACCGGGCGGTAATTGTTGAAGAGGGCTGGAAAAGTTTCGGCGTGGGGGCCGAAATTGCCAGCCGCATTTACGAGCAGGCCTTTGATTATGTCGATGCGCCGGTGGTAAGGGTGGCGCAGAAGGAAGTTCCGCTACCCTATAACCGGGCGCTGGAGCAGTCAGCTTTACCACAACCTTCTGATGTGGTGGCAGCTGTAAGGGAGGTGCTGTAATGGCTGAGACTATCAATATGCCAAAATTAGGCTTTGATATGGCAGAAGGGAAACTTGTCCGCTGGATGAAGAAAGAAGGCGACAACGTCAAAGAAGGCGAAGTTCTGGCTGAGATCGAGACTGACAAAGCGACAGTGGAGGTGGAAAGCCCCGCCAGCGGAGTGGTGCGCCGGCTAGTCGTGGAGGAAGGTGCCGTAGTGCCAGTTGGATCTCCCATCGCGGTCGTAGGGACGATGACTGAAACGATAGAAGAAGCAGGGCAGAAGACAGCAACGGTTCAAATGTCAAACGTTGAACGCCAGATCACGACTGCGATCAGCCAGAACCTTTCAACGCCTGTGCCTAACAATGTAATGGAGGTTGGATCTGTTCCAGGTGGAAGCCAAGTCAAAACAAGTCCATTGGCAAGAAAAATTGCGCATGAAAATAAAGTTGATCTAGCCAAGTTACATGGAACTGGACCGGGTGGTAGGATCGTAAAGCGCGATATTGAAGCTGCGCTTGTGAGTAGCAATGCGCCGTATACCGGTCGAACTGCATCCACTTTATCAGTTCCAGACTATTCGACAACGGATCTTCCTGACCAAGCTGTACCAATGAGCAAGTTGCGAACAGCCATCGGCCGACGTATGGCAGAAGCAAAGTCGACCATCCCACATTTTTACATTACACATGAATACAAAGTAAATGGGTTGATGGACCTGAGAGCCCAGTTCAACAAAATCGTCCCAGAGAATGAAAAACTCTCGATAAACGATTTCATCATCAAGGCTGCAGGATTAACTTTACGGCAGTTCCCGAACCTGAACACTTCGCTAAATGCCAAGGCTGTCATTCGACACGGAAAGATCAACATTGGCGTGGCTGTCTCCGTCGAAGGTGGGTTGCTGACAGTAGTCTGTCAAGATGCAGACCAGAAGACCCTGCGCCAAATCGCAGCGGAAGTGAAAGCCATGGCTGGGCGGGCGCGGGAAGGTAAGGTAAAGCCTGATGATATTGAAGGTTCGACCTTTTCAATCTCCAACCTAGGCATGTATGAGGTGGAGAATTTCCTCGCCATCATCAATCCCCCCGAGGCGGCGATCCTGGCAGTAGGTTCAGTAATGGAAGTGCCGGCAGTGGAAAACGGGGCGGTCATTCCCAGCTGGCGGATGAAAGCTACAATCTCTGTGGATCACCGTGTCAGCGACGGGGTGGAGGGAGCCAAATTCATGCAAGCACTGGCTGTATACCTGGAAGAGCCGCTAAGGTTATTTATTTGAAACAAAGAAAAAAACCTGTAGTCATCTGGATGTGTGAGTTGTGACCGGACACATGTGGTTGGATTGGTTCGAGAAAAGCATAAAAGCCTAAGAATTCTCGTCAAGAGGGTATTATGACAATAGATGATCTTCAGAAAGCAAACGAGGAAACCCGTTCCGTCTGGGACGCTAACGCGGCTTTCTGGGACGAGAAGATGGGGGAGGGGAATGATTTTGTTAACACCCTCCAGTGGCCTGCGATCCTACGCTTATTGGACCCGAAACCTGGCCAGCACATCCTGGATATTGCAACCGGAAACGGACTAACTGCGCGCCGCCTAGCAGCCCTTGGAGCGCAGGTGGCTGCCTTCGATTTTTCAGGCGAACTGATCAAGCTAGCTCAGAAAAAACCGAATCCCGAGACACGTATTGCGTATTCCGTCCTGGATGCAACTGATGAATCCGCTTTGCTCGCATTAGGATCACGCACATTCGATGCGGCCCTATGCAACATGGCGCTCTTCGATATGGCGAATATCGAACCACTTTTCCGCTCCCTGCCCAAAATTCTCAAAGTTGGTGGCGCGTTTGTTTTCACCCTGACCCACCCCGCCTTTAATAACGCTTCCTGCGTTCACGTAGCCGAAGAAATTGACGATCAGGGTGAAATTAAATTGACCTATTCGGTTAAAATTTCACGTTATATTACACCCTTACACACCCATGGGCTTGCCATCCGGGGACAACCTAAAGCACAACTTTACTTCGAACGGCCGCTTCAGGATTATTTCAATCTTGGTTTCCAGAACGGTTTTTTCGTAGACGGATTCGAGGAACGATGTTTTCCGCCCGGCATGCCACAGAAGAACCCGCTCAGTTGGGGCGGAAATTTCAGCGAAATACCGCCGGTGCTGGTTGTACGGTTAAGATCAGGGGGCGGATAACTATGGATATTGGCAGGTGTAACTTATTTCCTTTTATTCGCAATTGCTTGAATCCGACTAAGTAACCAGTGGTACCCTTTATCTTCCTAGTTATCGAATTCTTGGACGAGCTAATCTTCGGTGTGACTGACGCGGCCTGGCCACTGATCCGCACCGATCTGCACCTGAATTACGTCCAGATTGGTCTGGCGTTGAGCTTGCCCGGAATACTCGGAAATATTATCGAGCCATTTTTTGGCATCCTGGGAGATGTCTGGAAACGGCGAACGCTTATCCTGGTAGGAGGAATTATCTTTTCCCTGGCTTGCTTCCTGACGGCAGTCAGCTATAATTTTGAGATTTTACTGCTTTCATTTATTATCTTCAACCCAGCCTCGGGTGCTTTCGTGAGCCTTTCGCAAGCCACACTCATGGACCTGGATCCATCCCGACACGAGCAGAACATGGCGCGCTGGACGTTTGCTGGGTCGGTGGGGGTGGCAATTGGTCCGCTCATGCTGGGGGGAGCGGCATATATCGGATTCGGTTGGCGAGGCGTGTTCTTTATCCTGGCGGGGGTGGCGGTGCTGGTACTGGCAGGCGCCTGGCGTTTAGTGCCGTTCTCTTCGGTGAGCTTTCCAGAAACGCCGAATATCACCCTGGTTAAGAAAGGAATTCGCGATGCTTTTAAAACGCTCAAGCGGAAGGCGGTAGTGCGCTGGCTGGTACTGCTTGAATTCTCTGACCTGATGTTGGATGTGTTTTACGGATACATGGCGTTGTATTTTGTAGATGTGGCGGATTTCTCGGCTTCAAAAGCCGCCCTTGCAGTGGCTGTGTGGACCGGCTTTGGACTACTAGGTGACTTCCTGCTCATCCCATTGCTCGAAAAAATGCGCGGTTTGGATTATTTGCGGTTTGGCGTGGTAATAGAACTGATCCTGTTTCCCGCTTTCCTCATCTGCCCAAATCCCTGGGTAAAACTGGTGCTGGCTGGAATGCTTGGCTTGTTCAACTCCGGTTGGTATGCGATCCTTAAAGGGAATTTGTACTCGAGCATGCCCGGTCAGAGTGGCACTGTGATGGCTCTCGGAAATGTTGCAGGTTTTTTTGGAAAATTCATCCCCTTTGGGATCGGGTTGGCGGCGGAACGCTTTGGTCTTGGTGCAGCGATGTGGCTGCTGCTGGCTGGTCCGCTGGTGATGATTATCGGCCTACCAAATTGGAGACGAATGAGTATGGAAGAAAGAGGCTAAATAAACGTGATTACCAATGACTGATCATCGTACACCCTATTCCGTGTATATTCACATCCCTTTCTGTGTGCATCGGTGCGCCTATTGTGATTTTAATACTTATGCTGGAATGCAGTCTCTCATGCCTGCATACGTAGTTGCTATCTGCCGCGAGATTGAAATTGTTGCACATTCTGCACCGCAACTTCTGACAGCCCATACCATTTTCTTTGGTGGAGGAACTCCTTCGCTGCTCTCCGCGCGACAGTTTGAATCGATTTTGAAGGTAATTCAGGATTGTTTTACACTGACGGAAGAGGTAGAGATTTCCCTGGAGGCAAATCCCGGAACAGTGTCAATGGAATACCTGCGAAACTTACAAAGCCTAGGCTTTAACCGAATCAGTCTGGGGGTGCAGTCGATCCACACGGAAGAACTGCGCTTATTAGGGCGCATTCACGATACATATGATGTGATCGAAGCGGTAAATTGGGCACGCCAGGTTGGGTTCACTAATTTGAACTTGGATTTAATCTTTGGCTTGCCAGAACAAACCCTGGAACGGTGGCAGGCAACAGTGGAGTTTATCCTGGGTCTCAAACCGGACCATCTCTCTCTCTACGCCTTGACCGTGGAGCAAGGCACGGCATTTGGACGCTGGGCCAAGCAAGGATTGTTGCCCATACCCGACCCTGACATTGGAGCAGATATGTATGAGCAGGCAGGGGAGACTTTAGAAAAAGAGGGATATAAGCAATATGAAATCTCCAATTGGGCAAAAGCGGGCCGGGAGTGCCAACACAACCTGCAATATTGGCGAGGACTGCCTTATCTTGGCTTTGGGGCAGGGGCGCATGGTTTCGCAAATAAAATGCGTATAGCCAATATAATAAGAATTAGGTCTTACCTTGAGCGCCTATCCGTTAAAAATTCAAACAGAGATTTCCCTTTCCCGGTATCTCCCGCAACGGTAAGCAAGACAAAGATTTCCAAGTGGGTAGAGATGCAAGAGACCATGATGACAGGACTGCGGTTAACGCGGGAAGGGGTATCAGCTGAAGAGTTCCTAAAGAGATTCGAAGTTGATATACGTGAAGTGTTTGGCAAGGAAATCGATGAATTATATACTATGGGGTTATTGGTGTGGGATGGACAGGTGGTGCACCTCACCAAGCGCGGACGCTTATTAGGGAACCAAGCGTTCATGCGGTTTGTGGATTAATCAGGGTCTGGACGAAACGAAACCATTGAATAGGTTGTTTCAAATTGTGTTTGATGTTTTTATTTATGACTTGTGGGCCTGAAGAGAGGATAAATGACTTTGACGGTTGGGGGAACTTCTCTTATAATCAGGCGGCTGGCATTATCCCATTTCAGGAAAGGTTATTCCATGAAAGAATATACTGCAGAGTTCATCCGAAATATTGCGCTTGTTTCCCATGGTTCGGGGGGGAAGACCATGCTGGCGGAGGCATTTTTACACTCCACAGGAGCCATCACCCGGCTGGGTAAAATAGACGACGGTTCGACCACATCCGATTTTGAAGATGAAGAAATTCGCCGAAAACTTTCCCTATCGACCAGTGTTATCCCAGTGGAGTACAAAAACCACAAGATCAACGTTCTGGACACACCAGGATATACTGACTTTGTCGGCGAGGTGATTTCCGCTCTACGCGTGGCAGATGGCGCTGTCATCCTGGTTGATTCAGTTGCTGGCCTGGAAGTAGGTACTGAGATCGATTGGGGTTACTGTGAAACTTTTAAAGTACCACGTTTCCTGGTAATCAACAAAATGGACCGGGATAACGCAGATTTCAAAAAAGCATTGACTTCGGTGCAGGAATTTTCACCCATCCGCCTGATTCCCGTCCAGTTGCCATGGGGAGAACGAGCAGCCTTCAAAGGCGTGATCGATTTGATCTCGATGAAGGCCTACGCTGGGGACGGGAAAATTTCCGAAGAAATTCCAGCAGAGCTCAAATCAGCTGCTGAAGAAGCCCGTACAAAACTCGTTGAAGCTGCCGCAGAAGGTGAAGACAGCCTTCTGGAGAAATATCTCGAAAGTGGCGAATTGACCAACGAGGAACTAATGCGCGGCTTAAAGGCCATTGTACGTTCTGAAACTTATATCCCGGTCTTTGTGGCCGCCGGTGGGCACGAGAAAGGCGTTCTACCACTGTTGGAGGCAGTCATAAACCTGATCCCTTCTCCGAAGGAGAAAGAAGTGGTTGCCTTGGGGAAAGCTGGCGAAGAAAAACTCACCGCATCCGATACAGGTCCGTTAGCCATCTATGTCTGGAAAACAACTGCTGACCCCTTCGTGGGAAAGCTTACCTACTTCCGGGTTTATTCGGGCACGCTCCAAGGCGATACCCGCATTTGGAACCAAGGCAAGAGCGCTGATGAGCGCATGGCAGGCCTGTCCATCATGCGCGGGAAAGATACGACGCCGATCAAGGTGGTACACAGCGGTGATATCGGTATTGTCGCCAAGTTGAGTGTCACATCTACTGGCGACACGCTAAGCGATAAAGGTCACCCATTGACCCTTCCAGTACCCAAATATCCGAATGCACTTTTCCGGGTGGCGATCAAACCTAAAACGCAAGCCGACGCAGCCAAAATCAGCCCAACCCTCACACGTCTGTGCGAAGAAGACATGACCCTCTCCTGGTACCAGGAACATGCCACCGGGCAAACTATCCTGCAAGGGATGGGTGACCAACACATTGATGTGGCAATCCGGCGCGCTGAAGGCAAGCTTCAAGTGGGGCTGACTACGGCAGAGCCGAAGGTTCCGTACCGGGAAGGCATCACGAAGAAAGCCGATGCCATGTACCGGCACAAGAAACAATCCGGCGGTTCTGGTCAATTTGGTGAAGTCTGGCTGAGAATTGAACCATGCCCTGAAATGGATTTTGACTTTACCGATGAACTCGTCGGAATGAACCTATCGAAGTCATACCTACCGGCAATCGAAAAAGGTATCCATGCCACCCTACAGACGGGTGTGATGGCGGGATTCCCGTTGAGTAACGTGCGCGTGATCGTTTACGATGGCAAAGAGCACCCAGTTGACTCCAAACCAGTAGCTTTCGAAATTGCCGGACGAGAAGCATTCAAGCTGGCTGTGCGCGATGCCGGACCGGTTTTATTCGAACCAATCATGAACGTTCGAATTGTCATCCCGGATGTCAATATGGGAGATGTGATGGGGGATATGAACAGCCGCCGCGGGCGTGTTCAAGGGACCGAATCGGAACGTGGACGCACGGTGGTTGTGGCTCAGGTGCCACTCGTGGAGATGCTACGGTATACCACGCAGTTGCGTTCCATCACCGGCGGACGAGGCGTCTTCACCATGGAATTCGACCGCTATGAAATTATCCCGAACCATTTAGCGCAAGATATCATTGCCGCACACCAAAAGGAACTGGAAAAAAGCAAAACAGACGAATAAACCCACAGATGGGGCGGAAACCAACCCGCCCCTTTTCTCTTTTTGATGAGCTTAATGACTAATTTTACTCAACTCTTTCAGAGTTTTATTCAAGCCCTGCGCAGTGGACAATTGCCGCAGCTTGGTACCTGGACCTATTTCCTGCTAGCTGCGCTGGTAGCGGTGGAAGGACCGTTAGCTACCTTGCTGGGCGCCGCGGCGGCTTCAGCTGGATTGATGAAAGCTGTGTGGGTTTTTGCTGCTGCTGCTGCTGGTAACCTGACAGCAGATGTAGTGTGGTATTCCCTGGGGTATATGGGCAAGGTGGATTGGCTCTTCAGATTTGGAAAAAGACTTGGGATCGATAGGCAGTTCCTGGAACACCTTGAGGCCGAAATCCTAAAGCACGCTGCCAAAATCCTCTTCCTGTGCAAATTGACATTAAGCATGATGTTGCCTGCCCTTATCACGGCTGGCCTTGTCAAAGCGCCTTTCAAACGCTGGTTTCCGGCACTATTTGCCGGCGAGATGATCTGGACCGGATCTCTGGTGATCATAGGTTATTACGCTACGGAAGCGATCAAGAGGGTGGAGCGGGGTGTTGAATACGCGGCTTTGGGGGCGACGGTAGTTTTCGTTCTTTTTATGGTACTGGTTGTTCGACGGAATTTTAAGAAGCGTTATGGGAAAGCCTCAGTCGAGTGAGCGAGGAGCATAACCACGCTCTGGATCGTAAAGGCAAACAACGAAAAAGAACTTCGTCAAACCGTTTACAGCTCAGACAAAGTCTCTTCGGAAAGCACCTTCTTCACTATCCGGGAAAAATTACTATTGCTGTTAAGGACCTTCAGAGGGGTTAAATCCTTTAGATAGAGTTCCCACCAGAATTGCTCCCAGAGATGGGTGGCGTAGGCCTGGCTCAAGATGGCGAACTGCCTCTCTTTATAATTGGCAAGAAATCTCAGACTTCTGGTGATGTTGGGGAAACCGAGCGATTTCCAGAAAAAAAAGGTTTGTAAATACCGGTTGTACATTGGATAAAAAAAGGAAAACCCATCTTCTACATGGATTAGATTCGGATTCTTTTTTGCCAGTCGATGGGGTAATATCACTGAAAATTGATTCCAAGATAGATCATTAAATTTTCTATACCCCTCAAACCAGCGGGCAAGGAAAGGGGCACTTGCCTGGGAGAGAATAACAGCGTTGCACAGACCGACGCCGGGTTCCTTTCCCATTACAAAGCCATATTTCAACAAAGGTTTGAATGAATTAATGCAAAAGATATCGTTATCCAGATAGATCCCCCCTTGGTCTTGCAGAATCTCAAGCCTCAAGACGTCCGCCTGATGGGCAAAATGCTTAATAGGGCGGTCGAAAATGGAGTTGGGGGCTTTCACCTTGTTCAGTTGAAGATACGGCCTGGCCCGCTCCCACCAATATCCGGAGGGTTCGTATTCATAGTGATAGAACAGCGCGTCTGGCTGATTGATCTTCCAAGCGGATAGAATGGCCAGAAAATGAATAAATGAAAAATTCTTCCCGCCAAAATCCTTCCTTAGCCCATAAATAAAGTGGATATTATTCGGTATCATTGTCCTTCACGGGAAAGATAAGAAGTTGACTTCATTGTGAGACGATATTGGAAAAAAAGGAGTGGCTAAAGTTATGGGCCAAAATAGAGAGATAACCCACAAAGTTAGTCACTCCCGAAAAAAACATCTGCCTAAACCGGGTAGCGAACCGGCTTGGGGAAGCCTGGCGTTATTTCAGCAGGTCAGGGATTTGCTCGGGGTGCTTAGCAACCTTCACACCAGCCGCTTCCAGAGCTTTAACTTTATCAGCCGCGGTTCCGGCACCACCTTCAATGATAGCACCTGCGTGTCCCATGCGTTTTCCGGGAGGCGCAGTCTGCCCAGCGATGAAGGAAACAACCGGCTTGGTCATCTTGGATGCAATGAACTGGGCTGCCTTTTCCTCGTCGGTACCGCCAATCTCGCCAATCAAAACTACCTTCTCGGTGTGTGGATCGTCTTCAAACATCGACAAGCAATCGATGAAATTCGTACCGTTGATTGGGTCGCCTCCAATCCCAACGCAAGTGGTGGCACCCATACCCACCAACTTGAGGGCATAAAGTACTTCATATGTCAGAGTCCCCGAGCGCGAGACAACGCCTATATTACCAGGGATAGCGATGTCACCTGGAATAATACCAACCTTGGCCTCTCCGGGGGTTAATAGACCAGGACAATTGGGTCCGAGCAGACGGACCTGTTTCTGGTCAAGATATTCGCGAACCCGCATCATATCCTGGACTGCAACACCTTCCGTGATGCAAACGATAAACGGTATGCCAGCGTCTGCAGCTTCAAAAATGGCATCCGGGGCGAAGGCTGCAGCGACGAAGATGATACTAGCGTTTGCACCGGTGGCTTCGATGGCCGCCTTGCAGGAGTCAAATACAGGAACTTTCCCATCTAAGACCCATTCGCCACCTTTACCGGGGCGGGTTCCGGCAACGACCTTCGTCCCATAAGACAGCATCTGCTGAGTGTGGAACAACCCTTCATTCCCAGTAATTCCCTGCACCAGAAGACGGGTGCTCTTATCAACTAAAATGCTCATATCAAGCTCCTATGCCTTCGCCGCGGCGACAGATTTCCGAGCTGCGTCGACAAGAGTCTCGGCAGTGATCATATTTGCGTCTGCGAGTAACTTGCGCCCTTCTTCCGCATTGGTACCCACCAGGCGCACAACCATCGAAATAGTTGGTTTTACTTCCTTGAGGGCAGCCAGAATGCCTTTAGCCACTTCATCACAGCGGGTAATTCCCCCAAACACATTGAAAAGGATCACTTTGACATTTTTGTCAGACAGAATGATTCGCATTGCGGCTGCAACTTTGTCTGCACCGGCACCGCCACCGATATCCAAGAAATTGGCGGGTTCACCCCCGAACAATTTAACAATATCCATAGTGGTCATTGCCAAACCAGCACCATTGACCATGCAGCCAATATTCCCATCCAATTTGATAAATGTAAGCCCATACTTGCGAGCTTCCGTTTCAGCGGGGGCTTCCTCATCCACATCACGCATTTCAGCCAGGTCGGGGTGGCGAAAGAGGGCGTTATCATCCAATAACATCTTACCATCCAGCGCGAGAAGGGACTTTTCTTTCAGAATGACCAGCGGGTTGATTTCTGCAAGAGTGGCATCACTTTCCATGTAAGCGCGCCAGAGTCCCCGGCAGATATCGCCAAACTGCTTCCAGTATTCCTTTGGCAAGTCAATACCTATTGCAATATCGCGAGCCTGATAGTCGCGCAGTCCGAGAAGAGGATCAATATGAACCTTGATGATCTTTTCTGGATTGGTACGGGCGACCTCCTCGATTTCCACGCCGCCTGCCGCAGAGGCCATGAAGACCGGGCGACGCGCGGCCCGGTCATTGGTGATTCCCAAGTAGATTTCCTGTTCAATATTGGCCGCCGGGTCAACCAAGACTTTTCGAACCGACAGACCTTTGATTTCCATACCAAGTATTTGCGTTGCAACCTCCTCAGCTTCCTTGGCAGTTTTTGCAAGCCGGATTCCGCCAGCTTTGCCACGGCCTCCAACCAGCACCTGGGATTTAACAACAACACGACCACCCAGCTCTTCTGCTATTTGTCTTGCTTCGGTTGCAGAGGTCGCCACCCGTCCCTTTGGAATCGGGATGCCATACCTGGAAAAAATCTGTTTGGATTGGTATTCATGCAGTTTCATGCTGAAGTTTCTCCCTTTGGAATGTCAAGCGGTGTCATCTCAATAATCGAGTATGAGTGCATGGGCAATGGGCCGTTGCCAGAGAATGGAGATGCTCCGGTAAACGATTGCATTATAGCATCATGGTTTTTATATATCATCTGTAATTGATAAGCAGAATAAAATGACATTTGGTCTGCTTAAGGCAATGTAAAGCGCATCACCCGGTTATTGGCTGCATCGCTCACCCAAACATGCCCGTAGGAGTCCACCGCTATGGAAGCAGCCAAACCGAAATTCCCTGCACCAATCCCATATTCGCCCCATGTGCGGACAAAAGCGCCGTTCGCAGAAAATTCGATCACGCGAAATGCTTCCGGGTCGGTTATAAATATATGGCCTTGATCGTCTGCGGCGATATAGGGTTTGTTATCCAACGATTCACCATACCAACCAGCGATATCCCATTGGTCAAGGGGACTATAGGTTGAGCCATCTTCGCTGGGGGCGAAAACCTGAACTCGTTGATTCCATGTATCAGCCACATACAAGTAGCCGCGATGATCAAATGCCAAACCGACCGGCTCCTCGAACTGACCTATATCCAGTCCTTCGCTACCGATTTGCATGATGAAATTCCCGTCAGCATCATAGACAACGATACGCTTGTTCCCTGTATCTGCTACAAAGACGCGCCCCTGTGCGTCCACAGCGATTCCACGTGGTCCCCATATTCCAAAGGGGTCGGTAGAAGTGGGATCATAAAGAGGCGTGCCCCACATTGCCACTGGAGTTCCGCTGGCAGTGAATTTCTGGATACGATGATTCCAGGTATCCGCCACATAGATGAAATCTCCTTCAGGCGAGACTGCCACAGCCCAGGGCTGGTTGAATGTACCCATGGGGGTATTACCAGCGGTGACATCGCTAAAAGAACCCCAGGAATTAAGGAACCGTCCATCAGCGGAGATGTGCTGAATGCGATTGTTGTTCGTATCGGCGATATAAAGAGTCCCGTCGGGAGCAATGGCGATACCATGTGGGGTATTAAATTGATCATCTGATGTGCCGCTTACTCCGAAGGTCAGATCCGCAGGAAGGGATAGTTTACCTTGCTCATAGGGATCTGGTTGAACAGTCGAGGCAGTGATCACTCCATATTCCCAAATTTCAGCAGCCACGTCTTTACGAATAAAAAGGGCCATTTTATCGCTGGGACTCCAATCCGGAAGAGTCAGCCCGGTCTTTCCAGTCGCAGCAGCGTACTGTGAATAATCCCGATTGAACCAGATTTTCCAAAAGGCAGCCCGCATAGAAGGATCGGAAAGGGCCGTCTGGATGCGAGCCCAGGTAAGATTGAAATAATCCTGGTTCGGCCATACCATACGAATGTAATCAACCTGATAATAATCATTGGCAACAATCGGCTTGATGGCGTCAAAATTCTTCTGATCTACAAGAATCGCCGGGAGGCCAGCAAGATCCGGACCCGGTTTATCAAAGGAAGTCTTATTGAGGTAATGACGTAAATACCAGGTGAAAGGCCAGGCTACTCCCCCGTCCGGGGAGCTGTTATCGAACACCAGTTTAAGTGTCTGGTCTCCAGCAGTGCGGTCGGAGATCGCATCAATTTGGGCCATGACATCTTTGATACCAGTGGCGCCGTGTGCATAAACTAAATACTCGGTTGCGTCATTTGGATGGAGAAAAGCGGCGCGGAGGGCAGTGCGCATCGTAAGGATAGCCAACAAACCGAAAAAGACAAGCACAGCGGCTTTCAGGGTATTTCGAACCTGGCGGCCTTTCTGTAAATATACCAGCGTACCGGCGCTGGCGAGAGAGCTGAGAGCCGCGAATAGGAACGTTCCAGTGGCTGATAATTGAGCCAGCGACTTCCCCTGGAAGGGAGGGGCAACTCCCAGGACAAGCCCTATAGCGCCAGTCAGACCGACAAAGAAAACCACCAATAGAACGAAAGCCCAAACCCCGCGGCTACGAAACCAAGACCAGTCGAAACGCTCGAGCACCTGGCCAAGTCCCCAGCCGGTAAGGAGGATCATTGGCAGGGTGATGTGCACTGTGAGCCAAGGCATTTTTTCGCCGGCGATAGAAAAGGCAAACAAGCTGGACAATGCCCACCAAAATAGCAAGCCGAAAGCGGGAGCTTTTTCCGGGGATACTTCAGACAGCGAGGCAGTTTCTGATGGATTTTCCTGAGAAAGGGGCTTTGGCGATTTTCGGCGCAGCCCAAAGAAGACTGCAATCCCGAGTCCAAGAGCGGGTAAAAATTCATAGACCGGAATTTGAATCAAAAGGTAGTAATACCAAGGTTGGCTTCCACGGTGGACACCCTGTTGTACCAGCCAGTAACCCAGCGACCCAACCACTCCGGTAGCAAGCCCGGGCCAATTGGTAAAGATGCTGGTGTAGAAAAGGATGTAAATGCTCCAGAATATGGCGGTATTTACCAACCAGTGTTTCCAGTCCCAAAGGAGACCAATACCAATGGCGAGGATAACCAATACGATCAAGACCAAGGCGGTTTTGACCGGACCTTGCGCCCAAAGAGCAGGCCAATTCCAACCTGGCCAGGTAAATATGTAATCAAGCGGGTTCCAACCCAATGCAGTAACCGGAATGGGAGCCAATTGAGGCAGAACAAACGTTCCGAGCAGAATCAACAACCCAAAAGAGCGCTCGCGACACAGGTTTTTCCAACCATAACCGATGATGAGAAGGGTGAGTGAGACGACAAAGATGATAGCTGCCAGAACCACCAAGGAGGTGACTGCGGGTAGGTGAGATGCAAGGGTGGAGGCCGTGAGCGTAGCCCCAGGGATAACCGGTGCAGAAGTCTGAGCCGCATCCGTCGCAGCCTGGGTGCGGGAATAGAGTGCGACTCCAAGGGCGGCACCAATGAGCAGGATGCAAATCGACAAACTCACGAAGAAACTATTCAATATTCCCTTATTTTTCCAAGGCGCACGCGTTACCCGGTTAACTAAATAGAATGTCAAAAAGAGCAGCGCCTGGGCTGTATAAATAAAGGCGGTTTCTTTAACAGTGAAGTGCAAGGCGGTGGCGACAGTCAAAAGGATTAAATAGCGCTTCTTTCCTGTTTCCAGGTGGCGCAAGATAACGTACAGAGTCAGAACCCCTAACAGCGCTACAAAAGCTTCATTACGCGCATATCGCCCGTAATAAAGCATGTAAGGCGAGATGAGTACCAATCCAGCGGCAATCAACATACCGGCACGGCCGAGGTAGCGTCGCCAATTCCAAAGCAAGACAACCGTCAGGATGCTGGCAAAAGCATGGGGAAGCCGAGCAGTGAAATCGCTGTCGCCGAACAAGATATATGTAAGCGCCAGCAAATGGAACTGGAGCGGTCCGTGCGTGGTGGGATTGTGTTGGTACCCCTGGCCAATCGAAAAGAGCCAGGAATAATAGGCGTGAAGGCTTTCGTCATGACTTAGGGCCCGCGTTCCCAAATTGTACAATCGGCTGACAGCCATGAGGACAACAATGATGACGAAAAGAAGCATTTCACCGGTAAAAGCTGGGATTGTATCAAAAAGGGGACGGTCAAGCCAGGAGCGTTGGTGTTGAAAATCATTCATGCGAAAGCACCTGCACATATTTATAGGATGGAGAAGCTGAGGATACTGCAAAGCCAACAATCTGGCAAGCGCAGAAGAGACAAGAATATATAATGCGCATAGCCAATAGCATAATTAGAATATATTCACAATCTTTTTATTAAGATTTACTAGCCAATTGACCACAACCAGCGCGAATATCCATCCCACGACGCAAGCGAATGGTGCAAGGAATACCAGAGAGAGAAAGGACTTCTTTGAATTTATCTGCATGCTGGCGCGTGGTAGCCAGGCCTGAATATCCTTCGGTGGGGTTGAGCGGAATGGCGTTAACGTGGCATAGTAATCCCTTGAGTTTCCTGGCAAGCAAATGGGCTTGCTCCGGAGTGTCGTTCACTCCATTGACAAGTGCCCATTCAAAAGTGATGCGACGCCCAGTGGCAGCAACGTATTCCTGGCAGGCTTGCAACAATTCATCAAGGGGATAGCGTTTATCGACCGGAAGCATGGAGGCACGCAAGGTATCATCCGCAGCGTGGAGTGAAATTGCCAGGTTCACCTGCCGCTTTTCAGATGTGAATTTGCGAATAGCCGGGATCAAGCCAACCGTTGAGATGGTAAATCGGCGCGCTCCGAAATTGTAACCGTCAGGGTCGTTCAACCGATCGATAGCAGCCAGGGTATGGTCATAATTGTGAAAGGGTTCCCCCATACCCATCACTACCACGTTGGTAACCACTTCTCCCTGATCGTAGAGAAGTCGAGCATAGTGCATGACCTGGGCAACAATTTCTCCGCTGGAGAGATGACGAGTGAAACCCATTTGCCCGGTGGCACAGAATACGCAACCCATGGCGCAACCCACCTGGGTGGAAATGCATAGGGTATTCCGCTTCTCATAGCGCATCAGTACCGCTTCGATGGCTTTGCCATCAGGCAAGCGGAAGAGAGTCTTAATTGTCTGCCGATCGGAGGACTGGAGAATGGTTGAAGGTATCAGGGGGGCGAAATTGAGTTCTGCCTTGAGACGGGTGCGCAGGAGAGCGGGGATGTTGGTGAATTCTTCAGGAGCCTTCCAGAAATGTTGATACAAACCCTGCCAGATCTGGAGGGCGCGGTAGTCAGGTTCATTCCACTCTTTTAATAGGGAAGCGAGTTCAGGAAAGGTAAGGTCTAAAATTAGATCCATCTCAATTTACCAAGGTGGTCAAATCCTTGACGATAAGGTCCACTGCGGGTCTCCAAGCCTGGGCCTGTGCACGGGTGCTTACTCCACTTAGAACCAGAGCAACCGGGCATCCAGCAGCCTGACCGCCGGCAATATCTGTTTCCAGACGGTCGCCAACCACAAGGGTCTCGTCTTTGCCGGTCTCAAGTCTTTCGCGCGCCAAATCAAGCAGGAATGGGGCTGGTTTGCCGGCGATAACAGGTTCGATCCCTGTTGCGGTTACGATTACCGAAATCCAGGCACCAGCACCAGGAATTTCACCGCGCGGGGTGGGGAATGTCTTATCAGGATTTGTGGCATAAAAAGGGACGCCACGCCGCACGAGCAAGGTTGCTTCGCTCATTTTGGCGTAGTTAATCCCGTGATCTACCCCCATGACCACTGCCTGAGCTTTTTCGGCTTCCTCAACGGACAGCAGCGCGAAGCCTTTAGCGCGTAAAGCTTGCAACATGCCGGATTCGCCAATCACGAAGAGAGGTGTGCCTGCAGGGAATTTTTGGCTGAGAAGGTGGGCCACCCCAAGAGCAGATGTCACAACCTGCCAAGGCTCGGCTTGCACGCCAAATAAAGCCAGTCGTTCAACATATTGTTCGGGCGTCCGAGTTCCATTGTTGGTGGCAAAAGCTACCTTTAACCCACGAGTGCGGATATGATCAAAGACGGCGGGAAGGTTCCCGATGGGGGCGTCGGCTTTCCACAACACGCCATCCATGTCTAGGATAAGGGATTTAATCTTGGGGGTGAGCATAGGCAATAAAAAAGGGCGGACTCACAGGTCCGCCCTTACAGATCATTTCTTGGTTGGAATTTCAAGAACCTGGTCAACCAAGCCGTATTCGACAGCCTGACTAGCGTCCAGGTAGAAATCGCGTTCAGTATCCTGCTTGATAACATCCACCGGTTTGCCGGTATGTTTAGACATAATACCATTAAGCAAGGTGCGCAGGCGAAGGATCTGCTTGGTCTGGATCTCAATATCAGTGGCCTGACCCTGGGCGCCACCCAAAGGCTGGTGCATGTGAATGGTGGCATTCGGCAGAGCGTACCGGCGGCCTTTCGAACCGGCGGTCAGGAGAACTGTCCCGAAAGAGGCGGTGACACCAACCGCCACAGTGCTGATCGGATTTGATATCATCTGCATGGTATCGTAAATCGCCAGCCCAGAATAAATCACCCCTCCGGGTGAGTTGATATACATCTGAATTTCCTTTTCCGAGTCTTCCCGGCTAAGGAACAATAACTGTGCCACGATGACGTTTGCGACCTGATCATCAATCGCTGAACCGACAAAGATGATGCGCTCTTTGAGGAGCAGAGAATAGATATCGTAAGCGCGCTCTCCGCGACCTGACGATTCAATCACCATGGGAATAACGTTCTTCAAATCTTGATCCATTTTTTACTCCATTTCTGATAACGATCGCTCATTAAGTCTGAATATGAGCCAAAATACTTAATCGGACTTATTCCCTGTGGGCTGATTTCTTCGCTTTAGGGGTGGAAGCCCGTTTGGGGGATGTTACTTCTCCTTCAGATTCTTTTACAGAACCAGCAGGGTGACTGGCTTTAGGCGAGGCAGATTTCGAAGCAGCTTTTTTCCCGGCTGTCCCTTTTTCAGAAACCTTTTTCTTACTCTTTGGCGAGGAGGCTTTGGGAGATTTTTTTGCAACCTGTTTTTTGATTTCTTCTTCCAAGGGGAGTTCAAGCGCCTGGCCAGTCGCAATATCCTTCAGCCGGTTCAACGTCAATTGAACATAGGCACGATTGGCGGATTCCATTGCCACGGCATTCATCAATTGCTTGGGAGGCTGGGTTTTACCACGCATGGTTTTTTGGAAATTAGCATCGCCCTGGTATTCGCCCCAAGTCTGCTCAAATGAAGACTGGAGCATCTCCTGACTGACTTCAATCTTCTCGACTTTGGCTAGTTCATCCATGATAAGTGATCGCTCCAACCGCTTCACTGCAATCGGTCTGGCTTCTTCGGAAGTAAATTTTTCTTCGTCCATCTCACGGGATTTCAGATAGGCCGCCATGTCCAAACCTTGCTGAGATAGGCGGGATTTTAAATCTTCCAGAACATGTTCCAGTTCATGGTCAAGAACCTGCGGAGGATACTTGATTACTGCATGCTCTTTGATCTTTTCCATAAGCTTGGCAAAATAATCATCATCATAATCGGCTTTTGACTGGGTAGCCAAGTTAGCCTTAACCGCATCACGGAGTGCCTGTAAAGTCTCGAATGGACCGGCTTGTTTAGCAAAAGCGTCGTTCAATTCCGGCAGGATGCTCCCGCGGACCATCTTGATTTTCAAGTCAAACTTAACTGTCTTGCCTTGCAGTTTTTCATCCTTATCGTCTTTTGCAAACTTGTGGCTGAAGGATTTATTATCATCCACGTTCAAGCCGACCAGGTGTTTCGAGAATCCCTTGAAGGGGTACTCATCATCCCTATCATCTTCTCGTACAAAAACAGGCAGACCGGGCCGATCAATGATCGGGGCCTCATCTTCCGCAGCTTTTGCCTGAATGCCTTTCAGGTCGATCATCACAAAGTCGCCAGTTTCGACTGGACGGCTGACGGATTCGGTCTTAGCATACATGCGGCGCAGTTCACCAATCGCTTCCTCAGCCTTGTCTTCGCCGGGTTCCTTCCAGTCATAAGGTAGACGGATAGAACGGTAATCGCCGAGATCTGCGATCGGAGCAAGCGGGACCGTAAAGGTGAACTTGGGGTTCTTATCCAAATCCTCAACTTTTTCCAGCGACCCGGCCGCGGCTGGTTCCAGTTTGGCCTCTTCCAAAGCCTTTGGATAAACTTCATCAAGGAGCAAATCCACAGCTTCTTCGGTAACAACGCTTTCACCAAAACTCCGCACCACCACTTCGTAGGGAGCTTTTCCAGGGCGGAAACCGGGGATGGATTTACGTTCGGAAATCTTGCGTGCTGAACGGTGCTTGGCGCCTACCATTTGCTCGGGTTCCAGTTCAACGATCAAGGTGACCTGATGGTCATCGCGGGGTTGGGTTTCGATTTTCAATGCCTAATCCTTCTCAGAATAATTTTTTTGTGCCATCTCAATAATCAGGAATTCACCAGACCTTGTTAATTGAAATGATACTTTTCTTGGTGAAGTGTGGGGAAGACGGGACTTGAACCCGTACGCCTTACGGCACAAAATCCTAAGTCTTGCGCGTCTGCCAATTCCGCCACTTCCCCGGAACTGCAAGATTATAAGCGTAAGGGAGATGTGCGTCAATAAAGGGGGTGTGGTTGTTAATCTTTTGCTTACAGGGGATAAGTTTGCCAGAGATAGAGATGTGCAGGTTTACAACCAACCGATTCCCTTTTTATTCATAATCGATTCGGGCCAGCAAGTTATTTTCCCGTGCTGGAACCTTTGAAGTATAATCGGCCCATTCATTTTCTTATGGAGATCGCAGTGAGCCGCATTATCAATCCCGACAGCGCTGGAAAAGAACGAATCCGCCTGACCAAGGCCGTTGCACTGGCTGTGCGTGAACTGGCCCTGCAAACCGATCCAGGTGAAGAGTCCCGCGATCTGGCTGCATTTATAACCCTTGCGCTTGGCATCGTGGCAGAGACAATCGACGTATCGGTAGCCGCCTGGGAAAAACGCGGTTACTGGGTGAAGGCGGATAAATTTCGCATGGAATGGGCCTGGGCAGGGCCATTGGCTGATAAAATGCGCCTGGCACTCGCGGCAGATGATTGGGGAGGAGTTGCCCAGACTGCCGGGCAGGTTGCCGGGAGGCTGAACAAAACCACAATCCCAGCCGGTCACCGCCTGGGGCGACCCTGGGTAGGGGCGTGGGAAGAATTAAAGAAACGCCAATAAACAGCCCCCGGTGTAATAAAACCGCCGGGGCTGTTTATTTATGATCTTTATGGTGTCGTATAGGTTACGATCAGGCTCGGATTTGTGAAGGTAATCCTATCCTTTGTAGCGTCTCCATTCGAACCGGCAAATTGCAGGCGCAGTTGGAAGCGAGAGGTGCCCAATTTGGATTGCAGGCTCGTTTTGAATTCTGGAGAGGATTCAATCGCATTCAGAGCTGCGGTTGAATACCAATCAGCACTATAACTGGAAGGAAAACCAGCTACGTAGTCTGCGGGTTCAAGCGTGGGACCATAATCTGTAATATAAGCAACCATCGGGCCCAGGCTCCCAAACGGATTCCCGGTGATCGAATATACCGAGAGATCAAACTTAACATCTGTAATTGTGGCATTGGAGGGAATGCCGGAAATATTGAAACTTAAGAATGCCTCACAGGTACGGGTAATATCGGCATTGGACTCACCGGCTGTATAATCCGGTCCAGGGCCCCAATCGGAACGTACCGTTCCGCTTTCACCTACCACAGGCGAAAGGGTGACAGAAACCCCGGCAATTACCACGATCTTCACGATGAAAGTCCCACCCAAGGGGGTGATACCGAAGACCACTCCACCTGGATCGCGCAGGCGCCAGGCACCAGTATAAGTTCCAGCAGTAGCAGGAGCTTTCAAATTGACGGTCAGGTCAACCCATTGGCCTGGGTTGACAACCCCGGTCGTCAGCTGTTGAGTGTAACCGGCTGCAATGCCCATCCCATCTCCGTGGTCAAAAACGAGCAGGTAGCTGGAATTCCAGGAACAGGTGCCCGCATTTTGAATACGCCAGGTCTTGGAAAGAAGCTGGTTAGGGAACACCTGGGTGTTATCTGGGATGGTTTGATCAATGGTAGCCGGGTCAAAAGTAGCCAGATTGCAGGGGATGGGTGTTTTAGTTGGTGTATATATGGTTGTATTGGTTGGAACGGGAGTATCCGTGGAGGTCGGTGTAGGGGGTATATTGGGGGTAGCGGGTATATTGGGGGTCGGGGAGGCGAGCAATGCGACGCGGGTCAACTCGGCCGCAACAGTTTGAGCGGCCTGGGTAAATACCGCCTCGGGTGCCAGGGTGCTCGGTTGAACATTCGTACTGGGCATATTACAGCCAACCAGAACAATAACCAAAATCAAAGTAAGGGCAGATGGCAATTTTTTCATGGGTTTCTCCTTCTCCTATGCTCCTAGTTTAGCAAGTTTGCCAGCCTAGGTCAATGGGTAGAAAGGGTGACCGGGAAGTATTGCCGAACCAAGGCAGGATTAAAAAAGGACTGGTTGAATTGCAGCCCGCCGACCATCCAATAGCAGGAAGGGAGCGGCTTTTTCAGCCAAAACCCCCAATTTTCTCAAGGAGGTCACATCCCTGATGCTTGCCTGGCGACGTGCCTGCAGGATGATATCAGCGCCCTTTGGCCCAATTCCAGGGATGCGAAGCAACATATGACGGTCGGCGCGGTTAATCTCAATTGGCTGGTCCTTCAAATTCTGCTGCGCCCAAGCAAGTTTTGGATCACTCTGAACCGGGAGACTACCATCTGTTCCAAAGGGCAGTTCCTCCAAATCGAAGCCGTAATCCCGAAGCAGGAAGGAGGCCTGGTACAGGCGGTGTTCCCGGATGGGAGGGGTAGGCGCCTGGTTTTCCAGCGGGGTTCCGGGGATGGGGTTAAAACGTGAATAATAGGCGCGCTTGAGGCCGAGACGATGGTAAAGATAAGAGGTGGCAGTCAGCAATTCAAGATCCGATTCACCGGCACCTCCCGCAACAAACTGGGTCACAGAGGAGGGCCAGCGGCCGTTCCAGCCGCGAGAGGCCGGCTGGCTGCGGCGAATTTCGTCCATCCACTTTAACGGCTGGAGCAGTTCTTCAATAAACTGTTTGTGAGGAGCCAGGCGAAGAAGGCGTTCGGTGTTGGGCGCCTCGAGGTTGACCGACACCCGGTCAGCCAACTGCATGGCGCGTTCCACCTGGGCGCGCTCAGCCCCGGGCATCACCTTGAGATGAATATAGCCATGGAAACCCAGTTTATGACGCAAAATGTCAGCGGTATCGATGAGTTTATCCTGTGAACGGACCCCGCCCCCGGCAACGCCTGAGCTGAGAAACAATCCCTCGGTGAGACCTTTGCGGGTGAGCATGAAAAACAGGCGGGCGAATTCCTCCGGTTGGAAGGTGGCACGCCGGAAATCCCGTCCAGCGCGGAAGGGGCAATAATAGCAATCACGCTCGCAGACGGAGGAGAGCAGGGTTTTCAGGAGCTTGATGTGTTGGCCGTTTGGTAGAACAGCGGGATGTACAAAGACAGAGTCGGGGCAGTTGTCAGTCCGGTCAAGATAGGGACCTTCGCTTGCAAGCAGCCTGGAGGATAGATCCGGCTTCCTGCCCAACCCAAAGGGCCGGCCGGCGACAAAACAACGCTCTTCATCTGTTTCGAAGGACATCTGTTCTGACAGGGTTTTCAAGCGGACAAGAGCATCCATATCCCCATTATAGGACAGATGTTCTAATTGTCAAGGTTGTTACCTAATGACCAGAAAAGAAATAACCGCTACACATTCACCCATACTGTCATCTGTGATTCACCGCGATTGGCCCACAGGAAGTAGGGAATAAAGGTAATATCCTTACCAGAGGTTGTTCTTCCGGTAATCACATCCGTTCCACCAAGCAGGGCGGGGTTGTTGGAAAGACTTAGCGGGTGTTGCAGATCCAGACAATCTGCCAGAATATCCACACCCGGGTTATCCTTGCTTTCCAGACAAAAGACCAACGGGCCGCGGGTGAGGGCAATTTTGTTCTGATGACCGCGAAGACGAGGAGAAGCGCGCCGCAAGGTAAATTGCAAATCAAATTCCACTTCCAGTATATCACCCGGGGACCACACCCGCCGGATAGGAAGGAACCAGGCCAGGCGGGGGTCATATCCAGAAGCTGGCGTCTCTTTTGATCGGCTTGGCGAGCCGGGTTGTTGGGTCGGAAATGGATCTCCATTGATACAAACATGAAAATCACCGGCCCAGGAAGGTATGCGCAAGTGGACAGTGAAATCCATGACGCTCGCGGGATACAGAACGATACGGACCTTGCCATCCCATGGGAAACCGGATTGGAGGTCAATTTTGACCGGAGAGTCAAGGTTTATTTCCGCCTGGCAACCGATGTACTGATGAACCCAGAGTTGGTTGGCTTGGGATGAAAAGATATATTTGCCAAGAGAGGCCCAGGTGCGCGATAGATTGGATGGGCAACATGGAACCTGGAACCAGACACGCCGCATAATCCCACCCCGTGAAAGAAGAGGGTTATTGTAGAGATAGGTATCGCCGCCCAGCCCCATACCAACTGCGGCAGCATTATAGAGCTGCCATTCGAATAAATCGCTGTAACAAGCGTCGCCGGTGATGAGCACCATTTCCCAGTTCCAAAACAAGCTGCCAAGGGCAGCACAAGTCTCAGCATATGCAATTTCAGGGTCGAGTTCATAATCCCTTCCAAACCCTTCCAGTTCAGGGAGCGACCCAATCCCGCCGGTGATATACATGCGGCGGGTGACCATGCGTTCCCAGGCTTTCTGCAAAGTCGAAAGGAGAGTCGGATCTGCATCCTGACGATACAACATGGCGAGCGCAGTTTCGAGATAGGTGAACCGGACAGCGTGCCCAACCGGCACTGTCTGTTTGCGAATGGGAGTATGCATCTGGAAGTATTTACCGGACAGTGCGCTGAGCTGCCAGCGGAGTCTGGCGGTGCGGGGAATTATGGCATGGTTATTGGCAGGCAATTGAAAGGAGGCGTAATCCGGGTGATCGTCAAGGTAGACCTGTCGCATGGCTTTGACAATTTGATTGCGCACATTCACACGCTCATTTTGAAGGAATATGAGCGCGGAGAAAGGGTGGATCCGGCCGCGAAGTTCAAGAAATTGGCGGGCAAGTTCCAAATAATGCCAGCGTCCAGTTACCTGGTAGAGACGCAGCAAGGCGATCTCTATCTCCTCATGACCGGAGGTCCTGCCTAAAGTGCCTTCAAGAAATTCCATCACAAGCAGGTCGGCAGCGCGTCGGGCAATGTTCAGAGCTGAAGCCTCACCGGTGGCTTCATAGTGAGAGACGCAGGCTTCGATGAGGTGACCGTGGCAATATAGTTCGTGCTCGATCATCAGGTTATCCCAGCGCGAATCGGGAAAGTGAACCTGGTTGTAGGTGAACAGGTAACCATCCTTCATCTGGGTTCGGGCAAGGAGGGCGATGAAATCATCCATATGGGACTTGAGGGATCGAATATCGAACGTGGAATGTTGAACATTCAATGCGTACACCCATGCAGCTGCATCCAGCCATTTATAAGCATCAGAATCAGCGAAAAACCAGCCTTCGCGGAAACCTTCCTGTTCTCCACAAGCGATACGAAAATTGTCGATGCAACCGGAGGATTCAAGCATCTGCCATTGGTGAAAGATGGCTTTTTCGGCGTTTATTCTTAAGCGATGAGACCAGAAGGAATCCTGAATGAGAACCTGGCGAGGAATGAGTTTGTTCATACCATTATTATATCTCGAGCCGGTATTTCACGGCTTCGGGGTGGGTGAGGGGACTTGTTGGCAGGGTATTAGCAGCAGAAAATAAGATATAAGAGCGATTTTTAGAACGCCGAAGTCTCCAGACTTCGGCGTTCGTTGTTCCATGGACTGGCTTTCTCTGGAGGGGGACTTGACAGGGGGTAGATTGGAGTATATAATCATTATGATTTCGATAAGTATTATTATCGATAACATAGGAACAGCTCATGGAAAACCCTACGATCGCCCAAGTCATTAATAAGTACCTGGATACCGTCAAAATGGCCCGCAGCGTGAATACTAGTCGTGCATATGCCAATGGGATGCATGTGTTCACGGCTGTGTTGAAGGAAAACCAGGTTGACCCGGAGCACTCCCCCGCTTCCATTTTGACAGAAGATTCCGCCTCCTGGATGGCAGATGCACTTAAAGATTATGCACCTTCCACCGAACAACTTTACCTGGTGGCAACTGTGCGTTTATACGAATACCTGGCAGCTGAAAGGCTGGCTGAGATCAACCTACCCCGGCTACGCCTGCTGCTCCGACAACGCAGCCGGAGACCAGGCCAACGGTTACCCCAATTCCCACGAGATGAGATCGAGAAGGTTCTGGAATATGTGAATAGCAGCCTTTACAAATTGTCTGACAACTCAGATGAACGGTTACGCGCATTAAGAGATCGCGCCTTCCTACAGACACTAGCGGATACAGGGTTGCGTGTGCATGAGGCGTGCAACTTGCGCCGTGGAGACGTTGATTGGAACGAGGGGCGCGCCATCGTCATCGGTAAAGGTAACAAGCAGGCTGTTGTGCGCTTCTCCAGACGCAGCATGGCTGCAATCAAAGAATATCTTGCCGCCCGAGCCACCCTGGACGGCAGTTCCGGACGCCCGCTGACCTCCCTGCCCCTCTTTGCGCGGCACGACAAGGGCGCCGGGAAAAAGGTAAAGCCGATCACAACCACAACAGGACGCAACATTGTCAATGAGCGTGTGCGCCAGGCTCTCGGCGACAAGGCGGAAGGCCGCATTACACCGCACTCCTTTCGTCATTATTTTGTGACCACTGTTCTCCGCTCTTCAGGTAACCTAAAACTCGCCCAGGAGCTGGCGCGGCATGCGAGTATCCAGGTCACTCAACGCTATGCGCACCTTTCCGATGATGAGCTGGACAAGGGTTACCACGACATTTTCGAGGATTAAGACCAAGTATATGAGCAGGGCTTTCTCAAAGTCTACTGCAAATAGCGCAGGTTCTTGAGAGAGCCAGGGTATCCCCGCCCCAGGGCGGGGGAAAAGAGGGTCTTGGGGTGTTTCAGGGCGGCTTTGC
>CAIKOL010000212.1 GCA_903829085.1 uncultured Anaerolineales bacterium
ACAATTCAAACCGTACCCACAAGCCTCTGGTTACTTCGTTGAGGTAAACGTGGGACTAGGCCAGCGGGTATCGGTGGGACGCGGGGTCCAGGATGGGATCGGGGTGTGGGTCACACTGGGGGTCAGGCTGGGAGTAGGGGTGAAAGAGGCTGTCGGTGAAATCGTGGCGGTAGGCGGGTCTCCCATCACGCGAAACTCGCCAAGAACCTTCCATTCGGCGCCAACAAAGAAGACCAACTGATAGGTTCCAGACAGCCATTGATCCACTGGAAGATCCAATTCATACTGACCATACCCTCCGGTGCCACCTTCCCAGCCGCCGGTCTCATATTTCAACATTTGACCGTTCAGGTACCAAATGGCAGTCCACTGCACACCGTTGTTCATGCCATCATAGGAATAAGTGACATATACGCGGCTGAGCGGGTTCTGAAAGACCGTTTGCGGTTTGACCGCCAGGTGATTGTTTACCACCAACGAAAATACCAGCGGGCTGAAAATGGCCGCCGGGTTGGGTGTCACCAGGCTGGTAAATTGGGTCTCCACGGTTATGGGTAGGAAAGGCGTCCCGGTGGCAGTGGGGGTATAACTGATCTCAGGGGTCAGCGTGATGGTGGGCGTGAGCGTAATGGTAGGGGAAAGGCTGATGGTGGGGGTAAGAGAAATGGTGGGAGTTAACGTTGGAGACGGGCTGGGAGGGAAGAACCGATAGGTAACCGGTTCGCCAAAAAAGCCAGTAAGGAAAGCAAGTCCGACCAACACCAGTGCAAAAACGATGATTCTCCAGCCCGCAGCCGACTGCCTGCGCCGCAAACGAAAGTATGCCACTTTCCGGCTTTTACGAATGCGACCAAGCCCATTCCAGATGCTGAACAACGCTCCCAGAACAAGGAGGAATATGATCATCACAATTGCGGAATGAATATCCAGGTTCATTGGCTTGATTATACCTTCTTGACGCCTGCCGAGGAACGTGCTACATTTTTGACATGCTTATTCTACTTAAATTAGGCGGGTCGCTGATCACCGATAAAACCCAGCCTTATACCCCCCGTCCAGAAACGCTGAAAGCCCTGTCCTTGCAGATCGAAGCGGCATTCCAGAAAAATGCAGACTTGCGGCTCATCCTTGGACACGGCTCAGGCTCCTTCGGCCACCAGGCTGCCAGTCAATTTGGCACCCGCGAGGGCGTTTCCGGAACAAAAGCGTGGCGCGGTTTTGCCGAGGTCTGGTACCAGGCTTCGGCATTGAACCGCCTGGTGGTGGAAGCACTCCGCAAAGCGGGCCTCCCGGCAGTCACCCTTGCGCCTGTCTCCGCGGTAACAGCCAGGGATGGACAAGTGGCTGCCTGGGACCTGGCTCCACTGAAAGCAGCACTGGCAAACAACTTGTTGCCGGTGCTACACGGGGACGTGGTCTTCGACGAAGTGCGCGGGGGGACTATCCTTTCCACCGAGGACTTGTTCGCTCACTTGGCACGCCAACTCCACCCGGAGCGAATCCTGCTGGCAGGGTTGGAAGCTGGGGTATGGAAAGACTTCCCGACCCGGACACAGCTCATCAAGGAAATCACGCCCCAGAACATCCCCGGGCACGCAGCCAGCCTGGGAGGTAGCACAGGAGCGGATGTCACCGGCGGAATGCAAGCAAAAGTTACCGAGATGCTGAGGCTGGTGGAGCAAACACCCGGCCTGGAGGTATTAATATTCTCCGGTGAAGGAGATGGAAACATCCTAGAGGCGCTGCAAGGCGACAACCCAGGCACGCGTTTGCATTGTTGACAGTCCACCCAAGCCGCGATAAACTCACGTTTCATTCCGCCTGTCCCGGAAGGGATCTGGAATGATATGATTCAAACGGGACTTTGGCAGAAAGAGAGCAAAGGATGTATTCCCGACAGGAACTCGAAGAAATAGAAGACCGAAGCCTTGCACCGCACGGCGTACGCAGCAAGAACAGCAAGGGTCGCGCTTACCTGGATACCGAAGCCGATTATCGCACGGCATACCAGCGCGACCGGGACCGAGTGTTGCATACCACCGCCTTCCGTCGGCTGGAGTACAAAACGCAGGTCTTTATCAATTTTGAAGGGGATTATTTCCGCACACGCCTGACGCACACGTTGGAAGTGGCCCAGGTAGGCCGAACCATGGCACGGGCGCTAGGCGCCAATGAAGACCTGGTGGAAGCCATCTGCCTGGCACACGACCTGGGCCATTCGCCTTTTGGTCATGCGGGGGAATCCACCCTGAGAAAGTTGATGAAAGACTTTGGAGGTTTTGACCATAACAAGCAGAGCCTCAGGATCGTCACCGAGCTTGAACAACGCTACCCGGAATTCCCCGGCCTGAACCTGACCTGGGAAACGCGCGAGGGCATGGTCAAACACGAGTCCGAGTACGATCTGACGGACGCCCGCGAGTTCAACCCAGAACTGCGCGGCAACCTGGAAACGCAAATCTGCAACGCGGCCGACGAACTGGCTTACACGACCCACGACCTGGATGACGGCCTGCGCTCCGGGATGATCACCCCGAAAATGCTGGATGGGATTGCCATCTGGGAAATCCTGACCAAGGCATACAACTGGAGCGATCCGTTGCTGCAAGACCTAGAAAGACACCGTATGATCCGCAAGCTGGTCGGATTGCTGGTGACCGACATGATCCATGCCACCGATACCCGTTTAAAAGAAAGCGGGGCAAGATCTGCTCTCGAGATCCAGAAGCTACCTTACAACATCATCGGTTATGGCGAGGATATGCAGCGCCGCAACCGGGAGTTGAAGGATTTCCTGTTCAGCAAACTCTACCGTCACTACCGCGTGGTACGGATGCAGGTGAAAGCCGAAAACATCCTCTCCAACCTGTTCAACGCTTACCGGACAGAACCGCTCATCCTGCCCGATCATGTGCAACAATGGATAGCATCCCGCGGCCTGGAACGTACCATCTGTGATTATATTGCCGGGATGACCGACCGGTACGCCATCGAAGAGCACGCACGGCTACACGACCCCTATCTCAAACCATAACCGAAATATGAGAGTGACATGACAAAAAATCAACCCACTTATCTAACCGCCGAGGGAGCAGCCAAACTGGAAGTTGAACTGGCTGAAAGGAAAGGTCCGCAACGCGAGGCGCTGGCACGCCGCTTGCGTGACGCCATCCAGATGGGCGACCTTTCGGAGAATGCCGACTACCATAAAGCCAAGGAAGACCAGGGGTTCCTTGAAGGCCGTATCCAGGAATTGGAATTCGCCCTGCGCAATGCGGTCATCGTTGAAGAGACCAATCATCCAAAGGAAGTGGTGGCGGTAGGCACGCGCGTGACCGTCCAGGAAGGCGATTTCGAAGCGGAAGTTTTCCAATTGGTTGGCGCGCAGGAAGCTGACCCGCGAGCCGGAAAGATATCCCACGAATCCCCCATTGGTTGTGCCCTGATGGATCACAGAGTCGGTGATACGATCGAGGCAGAAACGCCAGGCGGGAAAATAAAATTAAAAATATTGAAGATCGAATGAGGAAAAGATAAAAAAACGGGCGACCTGGGAAGGTCGCCCGTGCTCATTATTGAGCCGGGGGAGGCGGCACGACTTTTGGCCAGACGGCGATCTCCAGAGTCAGGCGCTCGAAGTAACTTCCTTCGGGTAAAGCTCCCTGCCCATATTCCATATCGGTGGCGGTCGCGACCAGTTGCAGAGCGGCTGTCTCAAGGATAACCTGCTTACCGCGTTCCACCTTGAAGGGTTCGCCCTTGGCCTGCAGGCGCTGGAGGGTGGCAGGATCTTCGAAGGCATGGGTACTCATCAGCACCTTGGTGACAGTCTGGATATCATTCTTATCAAAAAGCCAGACTTCAAAGGCAGTCACCCTTTTGGGTTCGCCGACGCCAACGGTTTCGGAAATGCCGATGCCACACTCGCCCAGGAATTCGCCAGACGGTGAATCGATGCTAAACGAGTCATCAAACAAGTCGTCACCCAGGACATACGTCGTCAGGAATTGCGCAATCGGCTGTTCGCTGCCCGAGGCGCCATAATCGGTCATTTCGGTCTGGTTGGTAATTTCACGGGCGCGATTCGCGGGGCTGTCAGATGTAGTATGCCTGAAAAGCGGGATCAAGTACTTATAAGCCGCAAACCCCAAAATCGCAAACAGGATCAAGGCCCCGCAGATGATCAGAAAACCAACCAACACGCCAGATGACTTCGAAGCGCCTCCAGCGGCAGGGACAGATGTTGGCGTTGGAGTGGGGGCCTTGACCACGGAGGCGAAATTATTAATCGCGTTCGTATCGGGATACCCCACCTTGATTTTTTCCAAAATGGAGGCGGCAGAGGAACCAAGCGCATCATAACGTTGACGGGCCAGGGCATCATTTTCAGTGGTTGAGAGTATGCCATTCCCATTGCGGACGAAAGAATCTATCGTCATTCGCAAGTAATCTTCCTGCAGATCAGGTCGCAGGGAAGATGGGGCGGCATTGGTCCACTGAACCGGCCACAACCCCCACCCCAGCAGCACGAGGCCGATAAATAGTCCGACAACAAAGCCAAGTGCGGCTGCCACAACAGGTTTCTTCAAGTAGTCAAGGATTTTCATTTAAGACTCCTTTGATTGCTTCGACATGTATAATTATTATACAGAATCTTGGTCAATTAGCCAACACCTATTTTATATACAAACAAGGTATATTTTTGATAATGGAGGAGGATGGTGGGAACTGGGCAGGCACCCTCCCCCCCGTTCATCAGGTAAATCCGAATGGAGGGGCTTCTCAAGCGGTCTCCGGGACAATGTCATCCAGCAGGAAGGTTTCTTCGCAAGCCAGACACTGGGCTTCGCGTTTGTTTGCAACTACCAGCATCCCCTTGCACTTCGGGCAGGGTTGGGCCAGAGGACGCTTCCAAGAAGTGAAATCGCAATTAGGATAATTGGCGCAACCGAAGAAAATGCGGCCCCTGCGCGTCTTGCGGGAAACCATCTCGCCGCCATCCTTCGGGCAAAGCACGCCAATCTTTTCCAACCAGGCTTCGGTATGGTGGCATTCCGGGAAACCGGAACAGGAGATAAACTTGCCA
>CAIKOL010000213.1 GCA_903829085.1 uncultured Anaerolineales bacterium
CAACTGGGCCAGCGTAGCCCAAAACGGATATAATCAGCCTGACCGCCTCGCAGGAGGCGCAGATTATTGTTGATGAGGTTCTTATATGAATATAGGTTTGCTTGGCGGGATCGTTTTTGTCCTGGTCTTCGCCGGAATCATTTTCCTTCACGAATTGGGGCATTTTATTGCCGCCCGCTTGCTGCATATCGAAGTGGAGCAATTCGTCATTGGCTTTCCGCCGCGCTTGGCGCGCCTCTGGCGCGGCCGGGGCTCGATTCTTATTGGCAAGGAACGCCTGGTAATTCCTGTTAATTTCGACCTGCCCTTCGATCCCAAGCTCTCCCTTCATCGCCCCGTAAACGTGGTCGCCGCTTCCATCCGTGGCAAGCTTGTTTTGCGTTCCATTGCTTTCGCCGCCTTGGAAGATGGGCAGTATCGGCCCGATCCGGTTATGGAACCCAAACCGTTACCCGTCCCCTCCCCGCTCGAGGTAGCAGAACCGAATGCCAACCTGCCGCAGCCCGGTGAAATTTGCATAACTGGTATTCTCAACCAGGTCCGGCCAGGTACCGAATTCATCCTGAATTGGATCCCGCTCGGGGGCTATAACAAGATTATGGGTGAAGACGATCCGGACGCCCAGGGCGGGATGGCTGCCGCCAATCCCTGGAAACGTATTGCCGTACTTTTGGCTGGCGCCACGATGAACCTGCTGACCGGTGTCCTGGTTTATACACTTTTCTTCAGCCAGATCGGCATTCCCGATACCCATACCGTCGTCATTGCCAGCATTGCCTCACTTTCGCCGGCAGAACAGGCCGGTTTACAGGTGGGTGATGTGGTCCAGTCCGCTGGCGGGTTGCCGGTTACCAGTTACACGCAACTCACTGCCATCACCCACAATTACCTGGGCCTGCCCCTTCCGCTGGTGATCTTGCGGGATGGCACCCAACTCGACATCACGGTCACCCCGCGCTCCGTCTATCCCTCCAACCAGGGACCCATGGGCGTTGGTATAGGTCAGCCACTCGTTCCTGCAAGCTCCTGGTTTGCTACCCTCCCTGCAGCCTTTTCCGCCACCGGTCAGGATATCAGCAGCCTCCTGGCTTTGCCCGGCCGCCTCATCGCTGGCACACTCTCTCCTCAGGAAGCCCAGGTCGGTGGCCCGCGCAGTGTCTATAATCTATTCCAGCAGGCTGTTGCTCGTGATATAACCAGCCGCCAGGCAGCCTCATCTGGTTCCACGTCCGCCCAGCCCACCAACTACACCTTGCTGATCATCATCTCCCTGACCGTTACCGTGGCTGTGGCCAACCTGCTGCCCATCCCGGCGCTGGATGGCGGGCGCATTTTCATGACCCTGCTGGAAATTGTTTTCCGCCGCCGCATTCCAACAAAATACCAGGTCATGATCAACGGGATCGGTTTCATTATTCTGGTCACCCTGCTTGGATTCTTTTATATAAAAGACATCATAAGTCCGGTGAACTTCACCTTACCCTGACAAGGATAGATAATATTAGTATGACTCAGAATTTACCTTTTCTGAACATTGTGGAGGCCCTGCTCGATGATAGCAAACCTTTCCCGGCGCGTTTTTTGCACCGTTTTTCCGATATGGAGCCTGACGAATTGAAAAAACTTGATAAAGCTTGGCCGCAAGTTTCCGCGCCTCGCAAACACACCCTGCTGGAAGACCTCGAAGACCTGGCAGAAGCAGACCAGCTGATCTCCTTCGACGATGTGGCTCGCTCCCTGCTCGCCGATCCCGACCCCCAGGTGCGGGCCTCCGCCATTCGTCTATTATTGGTATGCGATGACCCGAAACTCGTTCCGGTTTATCTCGATATTCTGAACAATGACCAGGACGTTGAAGTTCAGGCAGCCGCAGCGAATGCTCTGGGACAATTTGTGTACCTGGGCGAATTGGAAAAAATCCCGACGGAACTTCACCAAAAGGTGGAAGAACAACTTCTTGCCGCGGCTTCTTCGGCCAAAGAGATTCTTGTCCGCCGGCGGGCCCTGGAGTCGCTGGGTTACTCGGGGCGGGAAGAGGTTATCCCGCTCATCGAAGCCGCTTACCGCCAGAAAAACCCTGATTGGGTGGTTAGTGCCCTCTACGCCATGGGCCGCTCCTGCGACGATCGATGGAAGAAACAGGTTCTTTCCCAGTTGCACTCCCCCTATGAAGACATCCGATCCGAGGCCATCCATGCCACCGGAGAATTGGAACTGGGGGCTGCTCGCCCTGTCCTGCTCGATCTCCTCGAAGACGAGGAAGACCTGGAAATCCGCCGCGAGTTGATTTGGTCGCTTTCCAAGATCGGCGGAGAAGGTGTCCGTGCAAAATTGGAGGAGATCCTCGAGATCGAAGAGGATGATGAAGAAGCTGACTTTATCGAAGAAGCCCTGGATACCCTTTCCTTCACCGAGGATATGGGCGGCTTCTCTCTGTTCGATATTGACCCTGAAGTGGATTTCATCGAGGAAGAACCGGATCAGGACGAGTAAACCGGTTGGACTAATTTGGCATTTTTTGCCATCAGCATTTTCCGGCGCCGTTTGAGTCTTCATCCTTTATGCCATTACTGAATGTTTTCGCCAACAACCTTTTGCCGATCCTGTTGTTGAGCGGCGCAGGTTTTGCCTTGGGAAAAGCACTCAAGCTTGACTCGCGCCCTCTAGGACGGGTGATTTTTTACATCCTCAGCCCGGTGCTCATCTTCAACCTGTTGACCGGGAGCAAGTTGGCCGTTGGGAATATCATTCTGATGATGGGTTACTCAGCCTCGGTCATGCTGATTGTCGCTGGAATTGCACTGGGGATTGGCAGGTTGCTGCATTTGGAACCCGCCCAGTTGACTGTCGTGGTTCTTACCACCCTCTTTGCAAATAATGGGAATTATGGTCTGCCACTCATCTCCTTTGCCTTCGGACCGGAAGCTCTGGCGTATGCCAGTATTTACTTTGTCACGAATTCCTTGCTTCTCTATACCGTTGGCGTGTTGATTGCCTCACTCGGCCGCCTGCGTCTGAAGGAGGCTTTATTGGGACTCTTGAAAGTCCCCGCTATCTACGCCATTATTCTTGCGATCATATTCATCCGCACTGGTTGGGCTTTACCGGTACCCATTCAAAAAACGGTCGAGCTGACCGCCGCTGGAGCTGTTCCTGCCATGCTCATCCTGCTCGGGTTGGAATTGCAGAAAGTGGAGTGGACTCACAATTTACGCGCCTTGAGTATCCCGGTGGTATGTCGCCTGTTGATCGGGCCGGTGATCGGGTTGGCAATGGCTGCTCTCTTTGGTTTGAATACCTCTGCCCGCAAGGATGGCATTATCGAAGCTGCCATGCCTTCGGCTGTGATGACAACTGTCCTGGCGAACGAATTCAAACTGGATACATCCCTCGTGACCGCTATTGTCTTTGCCGGTACCATTCTGAGCCCGCTCACACTCACTCCGCTGATTTACTTCCTCGGGAGGTAAGATGCGCCGGTTTCTCCTCCTCTTGCTCAATCTTGGTCTTTTACTCGTTTCTGTCGATTCAGTTCAAGCCCAATCACTTGTCGCAGTGACCGGAGCCCATGTTGATTACATGTTTGGTGAACAAATCACCTTCTCTGCCGTTATCACCTCCCCATCCCCATTACAGGATTCATATCTTTTCTTCCAGGCTGTAGGGGATCAGAACACACATGTCTTCCCGCTGACCCTTGCTCCGGATGGCGCGACCGAATACGTACACCACATTCAGGACGGCCTTGTACGGCCTTTTTCCCTGGTATATTATTGGTACCATGTCACGTTGGTTTCTGGCGATACATTTGAAAGTACTCATTACTCCTTCCAGTACAATGATAATCGTTATCCTTGGCAGACCCTCAAAGATGAGGACTTGAGCGTGCATTGGTATGCCGGAGATGTAACCTTTGGTCAGGCTGCGGTTGACGCGGCCCACGTGGGGCTGCAATCTGTCGAGACCCTCATCCCGGTTACCTCGCCTGAACCCATCGACATTTACATCTACACTTCTTCCACCGATGTTCAGGATACTCTCAGCCTGGGAGGGTATAACTGGGTGGCTGGGGTTGCCATCCCCGACCTGGATGTAGTCCTGGTATCGGTTGCCCCGGGTGAAAGCCAGGCCATCGAAATGGCCCGCCAGATCCCTCATGAACTTGCTCACGTACTCCTTTATCGCTTCACCGGGACGGCTTACAACCGCCTGCCTGCCTGGTTGCTGGAAGGAATTGCCCTTCAGGTGGAACAATATCCCGGCTTGGATATCAACCAGGAATTATCCTCGGCCACCCGCAACAAAACCTTGCTGCCCATCGCCGACCTGTGCGGGTCTTTCCCATCTGGTGCTTCAGATGCCATGCTGGCTTATGCTGAATCAGACTCGTTTGTCGGCTACCTGCTGGCTACCTACGGCACATCCGGTCTTCAAGCTTTGATCCAGGCGTACGCGGATGGTCTCTCTTGCGATCAGGGGACTGCTCGTGCTTTGAATCTTCCTCTCTTGCAGCTCGATCTGAACTGGCAGCAAACTGTATTGGGTGCCGATATTAGTGGAGTTGCTATTCGAACCTTACTGCCTTATCTGGCGCTCCTCGCTGCCATGTTGATTATCCCGATTTGGCAGCTTGGGATAAAAAAGAAAAAGAAGGAACAGCTTAATGGAAACAAAAAAGGTTGATCCCGCCCGCCTCCACATCTGGGTGACGGGACGCGTCCAGGGAGTGGGTTTCCGTTCGTTTGTCCAGCAGTCTGGCGTCCAGTTTAGTCTCACTGGCTGGGTCCGGAATGTAGGGTATGATACAGTGGAAACGGTGGCAGAAGGTTCACCTCAAGTGTTGGAAAGGTTCATGGAAGCGGTGAAAACTGGTCCGCGCGCCGGAAGAGTGGATGAAGTCAGGATTGAATGGGAAGCGGCGCAGGCAGAGTTTTCAGATTTCAGTGTAAAGTATGGCAACTGACAAAATAACAGATATTACCCAACCTCAAAGGAGAATTAGATGAATAAGCGTACTATTTCCATTATCAGTGCTCTTCTTATGATCATGCTTGTCGGAGTGCTTCTGGCTTCCTGCAGTTCGGGCAATGCCACCGCCACTGCTTCCAGCAGTTCTTCCGATGGTCAGGCTCTCATGCAGGATCGTTGCTCTGTGTGCCACTCAACGGACCGCATAACATCCGCCCACAAGACAGCCGCCGAATGGACAACCACTGTCCAAAAGATGATCAATCACGGAGCTCAACTTACTTCGCAGGAACAGCAAACACTGATCGATTATCTGGCTGCCAATTACAAGTAACACTCTCTCCGAATATTCGGCAGGCCGCCAGTAGCTAGAACCGTAGGGTAGGCGGTCGGCGAGTTACCCTTGCGGGCACTTTTCCAGCCGCCCCCCACCGAACCGTGCTTGACCGTTTCCGTGTCACACGGCTCTCCAGTCAGTCTTTATTCCACTTTCATACTGTCATGTTGTCCGGCATGGATTTGAGTATGGCATTTATGACAGACTACAACGGTCTTTCTATTGCGTGTCATCATAAATTTAGCCCAGTCCGGCGGGGATTTTCGCCCCTGGAATTTCTTCTTGACATCAGCCAGCTTCCGTATGTGGTGAACCACTATATGGTTTTTAGAACCACATAATTCACATGTGTCGGCTAGCAGACGTCGGATAAGATCGTTCCGACTTACATAGAGCGTCTCGACTTTATCCTGTATGACAGTTGAAAAGTTAGTGTGGATGGGTAGTTCTCCCAATTTGGCGTAATAGGGTTTATCAGGGTGGTTTGGATTTGGGGCTTCAACAATCAATGCTTTGACACCATGTTCACTCGTCCGCTTGTATTTGGCAAAAACCTTTGCTTTGCTTATCCTGAACTTGTTTGCCAACGTTCGAGCAGCAGATTCCATGAACATATATTTCACCGGATAGAAACTACAGGCAACGTTGTAAGCCATAATGTAGTAGTTCACGATCCCCCGGAATTCACTACCATAGGTCGATACAATTTCAAAGTCAGAGCATTGGAGCAACTCTGGTCGATTGGTAGGTTCTCCGTTTTTGGTGTACTTCATTTTCCAGAAGTGTGCCACTTGTTCGGGGACCGCTAATACTGGCAGCATGTTGATTGCCCGAGAGCGGTGTTTGGTGTGTTGTTTATCCTGCTTGGTCATCTGGTTATTGTCTACTGCAACCCGAATGTCGTATCCCAAGTAGTGTGCCCTTTGTGAAGTTGCATGGGTAATGAGAGTCTTTTCCTCTGATAAATCCAAACAGATCGTTTTCAGGAAGTCACCGATTTTCTGCTTTATTTCTTCAGCTTCATTGCGGGGGCCAGTGAAGCCCAAAAGAAAATCATCCGCATATCGGCTGTACCGCAGACATCGATAATCTGGGTCGAGAGGATCTCCACTGGAGAGCTGGCGTCTTTGCATTTCCAACTCTTTTGCAAGTTCCTTTTTGCCCTTCTTCCGGGCATACCTTAGTCGTCCATTGATCCGACCGTATTCCAGATTTATCTTGCGCTTACCCATGCTGTACGCTGGGATGAGCTCACCTTCTACATATTGGTCGAGTTCGTTGAGGAAGATGTTGGCAAGGATTGGGCTGATTACTCCACCTTGCGGTGTTCCTGAGTAGGTCCCGTGGTAACGCCATTCTTCCAGATATCCAGCTTGCAACATTTGGCGAATCAGCTTGAGGAAACGATTATCTTTGATGTTTCGGGTGAGGATTTCCAACAACACGTGGTGATCGATATTGTCGAAGCACCCTTTGATATCGCCTTCGATGAACCACTTGGTTCCTTTCCAACTGTGATGGATTTGTTTGAGCGCCGTGTGGCAACTCTTGTTCGGTCTGAAGCCGTGCGAGTAGGACGAAAACCTTGGCTCATAATAAGCTTCGAGCACCATGCGTATCACTTCTTGGAGCAATTTATCGCTCCATGTCGGGATGCCCAAGGGCCTTTTCTTGCCATTAGCTTTTGGTATTTCAACCCGCCTCACAGGTTTCCAGTGATATGCGCCGTTGTGCAGTTGCTCTAGAATTTCTTCAATGCGCTTCACTGACATGCCATCTACAGTGTCTTTAGGATCGGTTCCGACTGTCGTGGCTCCCTGGTTGGCATACAACTTGCCATATGCCATTAGGAATAGTTCTTTGTCCTGAATCCTGCGATATATGCCAGTTAGGGGATATCCCTTCTTTCCTAACTCGTGGACAACATCTAAGAATTTGTGATTTTGGGCCATCCGGCTATCTCTCCATTCTTTAGATATTTGACTAACCTACCCCACTTCGCCCTGTAGCTGGCTTTCCCAGCTTCCCTGGTAGGACGTTACTCCCACGACTACTATTGGGGTTCCGTGACCATATGGCTCGCGCCACTTAGGCCATCCTGTGTTCCGTACATGGAGTGGACGTAATAGATCGCTTTAGGTACTCTGGTCGTTTCCTTACCACCATTCGTTATGGCATAGCCTTGCCGAGAGAGTTACAGCGATTTGCTTGGGAATGATCGCTGCCTTTGCAAGGTATGGGTTTCAGCCAGTTTTCCCATAGAGGAACGTTTCCCTCCTTGGAAACTTGAGTTCAGACAATCCAGTCTTTACCATTGCGATCAGCCGTTGCGGTATCGTCTTGAAAGTATCTGGCCTTTCTCAATCCGCTTCACCTGGATGCTAAGTTCAGCCATTCCTTTCGGTTTGACCTAACCAGGTTCGACTCTTAGCCTTTCCTCTCTTTGCTAAGCCCTGCTTTGCAGGGAATCCTCCTTGCCGTTTCACAGCGCACCCAACCCACGTTCTTTCAGCGAAACCCACTTCCCCTGCCCGATCACCATGTGGTCGAGTACATCCACATCCAGCAGCTTGCCGGCCTGAACAATGGCACGCGTCACCGCTACATCGTCCGGGCTGGGCGTCGGGTCCCCGCTCGGGTGGTTATGGACGACGATCAGTGCACTGGCATTTCGCCGAATGGCAGGTTTAAA
>CAIKOL010000214.1 GCA_903829085.1 uncultured Anaerolineales bacterium
ACCCGGGACCACCTGCAAAGTCCCAAAAGCCTGAACACCATCAATTGGCTCGCTCAAGGTATCCACCCGCGCAGGAACATTCTGCTGGAGGATCATCCAACTGGAGGGCACAAATTGTGGCGTGGCATCGATAAGAGTCGTACCCGCAGGTAGATAAACGCGCAAATAATTCCAATAGCAGTCATCGATCGGATAATCATCTTCCCCTAGAGGTGTAAGTTTGTCCCATGCCTTACAGATAGTTGCACTGGCGTGATTGGTATGAACAACCGTTAGCGAACCGATTGGGGCAAAGGGACTTACCAAATTAACATCATATACCAGGCTTGAATCAACCACGGCATTGGTTTTATCGAAACCGATATTGCTGTCCGCCACCATCAGGAAATCACCTGTCTCTGGGCGGACTGCTCCATCCCAACGATACTGAGACAAGATGTTCGTCAGGGAAGAATCATCAAATTTCAACAATAGGTGGTGCTCATTCAATGCCTGTAACAGTACTGCCGCCAGTTTTTCCGGTTGGATCTCTCCGCTGAACATTTTTCCAACCAATGCGCTGGCGATCTTCATCATAAAAGCCTTGTTGCTCCACCCTGGGGAGGTCAGGTCTTGTGCGGTTGGGGTTTTCGAGGCGCGCATGTAGTCAATCACATTACTTGCATCGATCGGGTAGGGCACTCCTTCCAAATTAATCGGTCCAGTGGCGCCTAAAATCTCCACCAGCATTTGCTGGTCAAAAGCGATCACCCCATCCACAGAATGGGAATCTGCATAAGAGTACAGGGTCTCTGCATACAGCGCAGCGGTGGGATAATTCGTAAACCAGCTCGTGTCGCCCAGAATCAGGACACGACTATTCATATATTGTTGAAGCTGCCAGGGAGCTGCAGGATAGGGCATGGCCCAGTTTTCCAACAGGCCTGAATCCTGGAAATTCATACTACTGATCTTCCCATCCTGCACAAGCAATGTCCCTACCGCAGTGACTAATCCTCCAATTGGGCGAAGTTCATCTTTATTCAAAACAAGTAAGAGATACGTCTTGGGACCATCGCTGGTCGCCCCCATCAAGCGGGGAAACTCCACTATAAAGGTTAACCCATTCTGCATCAAATCCAGTAAAGGGTCCACATCTTTTAAGATCAAATCTCTGATTTCGGGAGATAGGCTTCCCACTGCTAGATGATTGCGGGTGGTCGTGGCCAGATCTAATTGTTGCTGGGCTTCGATCAACTGTGGCTGTGCCTGCTTCAAAAATTCGGTCAGACGAACTGGGTTGAGTCCGGATAGGTCGCTTCCGTCCAACAAAGGTGAGATGGCTTGATAGGTGGTATCTGCAGTAGCCAGCAAAGCATCCGCCATGTTCACCAAGTCCTGAACCGAGGCCAAGTCTCCCCCGTAAACCGGGATCCAGCTCAATCGAGGTCCCAACCAGAGGTAGGGTCCTATTTCCTCTTCAAGGGTCCCAAAATCTTGTTTCAAAATCGAAAGGGATGGACCGGCTGCCTTGATCCGTTCGAGGGCAGGGTTGGAAGCTGTGATCAGATCCTGGATCTGAATCGCATCCTGC
>CAIKOL010000215.1 GCA_903829085.1 uncultured Anaerolineales bacterium
CACACCCCCCAACCCTCCCCAACTTATCGAAAAAAACCTCGAAATGTCGTTATTTTGTGAATTTCATGTCCATCGCACTTAACAGATTCGCGTTTATTGTTGACTATCGCCCTGTACACTGATATGATTAATGTGGCGTTAATCTATTAAACTGGCTGATTATGATCAAACGATACTTATCCCGCATTAGGTCCAGGCAACATGGGCAGAGTTTTGTGGAACTCGCCCTGGTCGTGCTCATCCTTGCGCTCATGCTCGCCGGGGTGGTGGAATTTGGCTTCCTCCTCAACAGTTACCTGAAGGTGCTGGACGGCGCCCGCGAGGGTGCCCGCTTCATGAACGCCGGTATTGCATTCGATTCAGGCGGCGAATATGAAGATTTTTACGTCAAGGCTGCCATCGTCACCATGCGCACCATGTCGCCCATCCCCCTGAAGGGCAATAATCGCGATGATATCGTGGTTTCCGTTTTTAGCGTCTCCGGGTCCAATGTCCGCCGCTGGCCGTCTGGCCAGGCCAATGGCTGGAGCCTGTGCGCCAATTACGATCTACCTGCCGATCTCGCCCTCCTGACCGCCACCAGTCCCCCCGACCTGGTGGTTGCCGATTGGAGTTCGTGTACGCCCCGCGCTTCCAATTTCACCACCGCCCAGCTCCTGGCGCTCATGGATCCCAGCGCGCCGCCCAGCGGTATCCTGGTGGTCGAGGTTTTCTATAATTACCCTCAAATTCTGAAGTTACCCGTCTTTGAGCAGGTGATTCCAGATCCAATTCAGGTTTATACCTATTCGGTCATGCCGCTCTCTTCGGCTGAGCCGACCGCTCCTGCGCCGTAACCCTATGTCAAAATTTTTCAAGCGTACCCAGAAACGATTTTCCAAAATGCAGCGCGGCCAGGTGCTCGTGGTGGTGGCGCTTTCCATTGTCGGCATCGTAGCCATTATTGGCCTGGCGCTGGATGTGGGCATGATGTTCATTGCCAATGCCCGCTTGCGCCGGGCGGTGGACGCGGCCGCCCTGGCGGCTGCCCTGCAATTCCGCGAAGGATATTCAATTTCAGAACTGGATCTCGCTGCCACCGAGTTCCTGACTCTCAACGGCATCCATGATCCGGGCGCTCTCGTACAGATATGTATTACTCCTGCCCCGGACCCAGCAGATACCTACAATTACAGCCATTATGATGCCGCCCTGTGCACCGACCCGCCTCGCAAATTGGTGCGTGTCTATGCCACCGGCGCTGCCGACCTGGCCTTTCTGCCCGTGGTCGGGATAAATAGTTTTAACATCGCTGCTGAAGCCACTTCCGAGACCGCCTCGGTGGCGGTCGTGCTGGTGATTGACCGCTCCGAGTCGATGACCTACAGCGCGCCTGCATACAAAGCCAGCGATCCCACAGCCTACGATCCGATGCGGGATCCCAGTGTCTGTAATGATCCGGGCAATTCGAATTTTAACACCGTTGATCCGCATATTTCTGATGGTGATATTTATGATCCAAGTTATACCGGGTTTTGTCGTCCTTTCGACCAGGTAAAGAAGGCCGCCGTCGATTTTCTTGACTCCCTGTATTTTCCTTATGACCAGGTGGCTGTAGTGACCTTCGATCATAACCCGCA
>CAIKOL010000216.1 GCA_903829085.1 uncultured Anaerolineales bacterium
ACACGGTAGTTTCACCTCCGCTGCTGAGCAGGTGGTGCGCTGCCTGCAGGCAGTTCCGCAGATCACATGCGATGTCGGACAGGTGCTGTTCGGCAATGCCCTTGCGATCTCCTTTGATACCAGCGGTTTGTCCGACTTGCAGAAGGCTACTGGCAAGCCCTGGATCAGCCGGCAGCTGGAAGGCGAAGGCGGGACCAATGTGCTGCCATTGTCTTACCAGGCCAGGGATGCTTCCGCTGCCGTCCAGTGGGCCACCGGCTTGGAACTATTGTTGCGCTTCCCCGACCCCACTCGCCTGTTCCTGACAACTGATCATCCCAATGGAGCCCCCTTCACCGCATACCCGCAGGTGATCGAGTGGCTGATGAGTCAGCCTGCGCGCCAGGAAGTGCTTAAGCACAGTCATCTGGCTGGAACCCATAAGACCGGCTTGGCTGGCATCCAACGGGAGTTCAATCTGGGTGAGATCATTTCCATGACCTCCTGGGGACCGGCCAAAGCACTCGGTCTGACCGACCGCGGCCATCTGGCTCCTGGGGCACTTGCTGACCTGCGCTGCTATCGAAAACAGGCCAATTTGTGTGCCATGTTCAACCAGCCAGCTTGGGTGATGCATCGCGGCCGTATCGTCTTTAAGGATGGGCAGTTTCTATCCCCTGATGGAAGTGGCCTGTTGGTGGTACGCCCGGCCTGGGATGAAAGCCGCCGGCAGCGAATCCATTCCAACCTCGCGAACCTTGTTTCCATACCGGCGAATGACTATGCTCTGGGCGCCTCCGGCCAGCGCGGCGCAAAGGAGGTGCCATGCACAACCAGGGTATCTTGATTGACGATACCTTTGCGGAGGCCTTCCCGATGGCGGTCAGCCGGCTGGTCATCACTGCCGACAGCCCGCGACTGGCTCTCCAGGCTGCCCAGGCAGCAACCGGGTTGGCCATATCGATCATAGGCTGCGCCTGCGAGGCTGGGCTGGGCGAAATCCTGGCTCCCGAACAGACACCAGACGGGCGTCCTGGGCAGGCTATCCTTCTGTTTAGTTATTCCGCTGAGAAATTGGAGGAACACTTATTCCTGCGCATCGGTCAGGCGATCCTGCCTTCAGCTACCTCGGCTTGCTTCAATGGGCTGGATGCTGAGAAGACAGCCAGGGTCGGCAACCGCCTGCGTTACTTTGGCGATGGGTACCAGTCCAGCAAGCAGTTGGATGGGCGTCGTTATTGGCGCATCCCGGTGGCAGATGGTGAGTTCGTGCTGGAAGAATCCTATGGAATGGGAGAGGGGGTGGGTGGCGGCAACCTGATTATATTGGGTAGTGATCGGGCTGCGGTTTTGGAGGCAGCCGAGGCTGCCGCTGTTGCCATCCACGCTACTCCTGGGGCGATCGCCCCTTTCCCGGGCGGGGTCTGTCGTAGCCCGAGTAAACCCGGTTCGCGATATAAGAACGTGCGAGCCTCCACGAATGAGGCCTATTGCCCAACTTTGGTCAGCCGGGTCGCCACGCAAATTTCCCCGGAGGTCAGGGCGGTTTATGAGCTGGTCATCGATGGATTGAGCGAAGAGGTTGTGGGGCGGGCTATGGCAGCCGGGATGCGGGCAGCCTTCCGTCCGGGTGTTTTACGAATTACAGCCGGTAATTACGGTGGCAGGCTGGGTCCCTACCACCTTCACTTGCACGAACTACTCAAGATATATCCCGGATGAGAATCGAACTGGAACTCCTGTCAACTGGATCTCTGCCAGTTGACTTGGGGGTGCTCTCCCCCTCCAAAGTGCTCTCCCTGCCTATCCAGGAGATTGAAAAGCTGACCGTGTTGGTTGCTGGCTTCCCATATGAATTGGGAGAGCACTTCAAGGTGGCACAATCCGATGGCGGGGTGGATGAGTTGGTATTATGCGGCTCCACAAATCGGATCGTTTCAGCCGGATTCCGGATGAATTCTGCTCGTTTGGCTATTCATGGGGATGTTGGACCATTCACAGGTGCGGAGATGTCAGGGGGTGAATTGGAGGTATTTGGCAATGCCGGTGATTGCCTGGGAGTGGCGATGGCGGGTGGATCGCTGCGGGTCCACGGCAATACCGGGGATTGGTGTGGTGCTGTCCATCCCGGCCACACCAAGGGAATGACCGGTGGAACACTTATTGTGGATGGCAACGTTGGTAGTGAAGCCGGTGCTGGTATGCGTCGGGGTTTGCTGGTCATAGCGGGAGACAGCGGAGGATATACAGGAGTGGGGTTGTTGGCTGGAACGATTATCTGTCTTGGTCGCCTTGGGGCTGGGGCTGGGCTGGAAATGAAACGCGGCAGTCTTGTCGCTGGGAGTTCCGGATTTCTTCTACCAGGGTTTCGCCCTGCAGGAGATGCCGACCTTGAATGGTTGCGGATCTACCTGGCTTGTCTTCACCGGTCTGGGCTGCCCGTACCCATTGATTGGGAGCGGCGGCCACCTAAACGTTTTACCGGGGACCACCTGGTGACAGGAAAAGGAGAAGTGCTGGTCTATGAGATCATTAAATGAATATGCCTGGCAACGCCTGGAAAAGTCCATCGAAGAAAAAGACAGGTTGAATATTTCTGTCCGCCTGCTCGAAAGCGGAACCCTGTTGGTTGATGCCGGGGTTGATGCAATTGGGGGTCTGGAAGCTGGCCTGGCTATGGCTGAGATTGGGATGGCCGCCCTTGGCACTGCACAACTTGAGCTTGACACGCTCAATGGAATCCCCTGGCCATGGGCGCTGGTTCGTTCCGACCATCCGCTGGAAGCTTGCTTCCTGAGCCAGGCAGCTCATTGGTCGATCCAGATGTCCGGTTTCCGGGCGATGGGTTCGGGTCCGGCCTGCCTGTTGAACATGGCCTTGGATCCCGGCAAGCATTTTGGTTTCGAGGAAAAGTCAGACTGTGCTGTGCTGGTGCTCGAAACCCGTCAACTCCCGGACGATTCGGTCTGTTGTTCGCTGGCCGAATCCTGCGGAGTAAGACCCGGCAGGTTGGCCTTGCTGGTGGCTCCCACTTCCAGTCTGTCAGGTTCAACTCAGATTGCTTCCCGCTCGGTCGAGACTGGATTGCACAAGCTGCATACACTCAATTTCGACCTGCGTCTTGTAACCGCTGGGATAGGTCGGTGTCCGGTTGCTGCCCCAGCCGGGGAAGACTTCGCCGCCCTTGGCCGAACCAACGACTTGGTCATGGCTGCCTGCCAGGTCTGGCTGTCGATCAAAGGCTCGTCCGATGCTGCCCTGGCAGATATGGCATTGAAACTACCCTCCGCCACTAGCCCTAACTACGGTCCGCCATTCATCGAAGCGCTCAAGAAAGCCGGTGGGTTCTATGAACTTGACCCGGGCCTGTTCGCCCCAGCCGAGGCAACTCTGATCAACTTGGAGAACGGAGGCATATTCCATGCTGGGAATGTGGATACGGACCAGCTTGCTCGGATCTTGAAAGGATAATCCCATCGAATCCCAATCAGTTGTCATCCTGGGAACTCCTGGAGCTTGGCATTCCCAGGCTCTGCAGGTTGCCTTTGAGAAGCGTGCCGCCCAGGTGACCTTTGCCGATGCCACTCAACTCACCGCTCACCTGGGAGGTTTGAATACTGTCAGCGAGAGCGGCAGCTCGCTCGCTGAGTCTGCCATGCTTCTGGCACGCGAGATTCCGGGCGGCTCCCTCGAACAGGTCATTTTCCGCATGGATGCCCTGCACCAGCTTGAGAATGCTGGTCTGCGGGTGATCAATTCACCCTACGCCATCGAAAAAATGGTCGACAAGTACTATACCCTCTCGCTGTTGCAGCAGGCTGGGTTACATATCCCCGAAACTCATGTCACAGAGGGTTTTTCCCAGGCCATGGATGCGTTTCTTGCTCTGGGTGGTGATGTGGTGGTCAAGCCGCTTTTCGGCAGTCGCGGGGTTGGGATGGTGCGCGTGACCGACGCAGAAACAGCCGGACGGGTCTTCCGGGCCTTGCAATTGGGTGGTTATGTCTATTATCTGCAGCAGTTCATTCCGCATCGCAATCGCGATTTGCGCGTTATGGTGATCGGAGAGGAGTGTGTCGCTGCCATGGAGCGAGTGGCTGACTCCTGGAAGTCCAATATCGCCGCTGGAGGTCAACCCGTCCACACCGAGGTATCCCCCGAAATAGGGGCCATTTGCCTGGAGGCCTCCCGAACCTTGGGAGCAGATTACTGCGGGGTTGACCTTCTTCGTAGTGAAGGTGGAGAGCTGTTTGTGTTGGAGGTCAACAGTATGCCAGCCTGGCAGGGCCTCCAGCAGGTCACCTCCTTCGATATAGCCGACCGGATCGTGGAATATTGTCTTGGTTTAGCAGATTGATATTCTCTGCTATCCTGTCCCGTCCCATAAGGTATCCTGGACTCACTGTAGGAATCGGCATTTTCACAGATCCTCATTACTTTGGCAATGTCTATGGTATATTTCAACAAAGGAGTTCTATGTCCCGACTCATTCCTGCAGTTGAACGTATCCAACGCGCCCGAGGGTTAATCCAGAAAGCCCATGATCTCCCCATCCCGGTTGATGGCGGCAGGTATAATTTTTCTTACATCGCCCAGGTAAAGGCGTTCCTGCAGGATGCGCGTGACTTGGTTAAGTTCATTCCGAAAACCCCTAGCGCCACTGCTGAAATCAAGGCGCAGGTCAGTCAGGTTTTCCTGGAAGCCGACCAGGCTAACCAGGAGATCCTGCTAAAGAAAAAAGTTGACTGAAGAATATCGATTCTTTATCCATTGACCGCAGATAGTCAGGCATGATTATTCAGAAATAGGAGAAACAGCCATGGGTGATAGCGGAAAGAAAGATAAAGGCAAGAAAGAACAGAAGAAGAAACCCGAGCATAATTTGAAAGAAAAACGGAAACTGAAGAACGAAAAGAAACACAAAGACAAGATTTTTCCTGGTTGATTTTTTCCACAGGGAGCCCCATTACAGAGCGCCTGCCTCGGCACCGCGCTTATGTAGGTGATTCCTGGATTGCGCCGGAGCAGGATCGGTGCAAGATAAAGGAGACCCAATTGAATTCTATTGCCAAGAACCTCGTTGATTGGATCGACGTGCATCAGAATACATTCATTGACCTCAGTGATGCAGTCTGGGGGTTTGCAGAATTAGGGTACAGGGAACTCCAATCCTCCCAATTGCTTATCAATGCTCTTGAAGGTGCGGGGTTCATAGTTGAAAAAGGAGTTGCCGGGATCCCTACGGCTTTCGTAGCAACCTATACGAATGGCACAGGCTCTATTATCGGCGTGCTGGGGGAGTTCGATGCGCTACCCGGACTGAGTCAGGATTGCGTTCCTTATAAAAAGCCGCTTGTTAATGGCGCACCAGGTCATGGCTGCGGGCACAACCTGTTGGGTGTGGCGGGTATTGCCTCCTGTTTCGCTCTCCAGCAGGCTCTTGCTGCTGATGGGATCCAGGGTACCATCCGTTATTACGGCTGCCCTGCAGAGGAAGGCGGAGCTGCCAAAGCCTTTATGGCAAAAGCTGGGCTTTTCCAGGATGTGGATATCTGCCTGACTTGGCATCCCGATTCTTTCAACGCCACGAGTTGGGCAAACTTCCTTGCCAACTATCGCGTTGTATTCAAATTTCACGGCAAACCTGCCCACGCTGCTGCTGATCCATATAATGGGCGCAGTGCGCTCGATGCAGTTGAATTGATGAATGTTGGTGTTAACTACCTGCGTGAACATATGATTCCGGATGCGCGCATCCACTATGTGATCACCAATGGCGGCGGAATCGCGCCGAATGTTGTCCCTGCCGAAGCAGCTTCGTTATACAGCGTGCGAACCCCGCGCATCGATCAATTGAATCCTTTGTTCGAGCGCGTCAAGGATATCGCCCGTGGCGCCGCTCTCATGACAGGTACCGAACTTGACATTGAATTGAATTCGGGCATGTCGAACATGCTGCTCAATGCTACTATCAATAGCGTTTTGCAAGGGAAAATGGAAGAGGTGGGTGCGCCTAAATTTAGCCGGGAAGATTTCGCATTTGCATCCGAGATCTCCAAAACGATCCCATCCGATAGCCTTGAACAGTCTGCTGTTTCGTATGGCCTGGATGCCGGCGCTATTAAAGTCCTGAAAAACTCTGTCCTTCACGAGAGTGTTCTTCCTCCTTATAAACCAGAGATCATCCAACCCGGTTCCACCGATGTTGGCGATGTCTCCTGGGTTGTGCCTACCGGACAATTTGTAACCGCTTGCCAGGCGCTCGGTACTCCCGGTCATTCGTGGCAGACCGTTGCGCAAGGCCGCATGGGTATCGGCCATAAAGGGATGATCTATGCAGCCAAGGTCATGGCGCTCGGGGCTTTGGAATTCATGCAGAACCCCGAACTAGTCCACACTGCCCGGGATGAATTTAAAAAACTCCTCCTTGAATCAAACTACACCTCCCCCATTCCCGATGGCTTGAAGCCTCCCATCGATGGCTGAGTGCAGCCTGTAGGCGAGGGTATGTATAAAACCCGGAGAAGTTCATGAGCGGATATTCCAAAACCTATGAGATCAGGTGGTCGGATATTGATGCCAATGGACATGTCAATTACGCAGCCTATATTGATGCCACCGGTGATTTGCGTTACCGCTTTTTTATCGAGCACGAATTTCCACCTGAACGATTTGAGCTGCTTGGGGTTGGGCCAATATACACCGCTATCCATGCCAGTTTTTTAAGGGAAGTGCGTATGGGTGAAACGGTGACCATTACCTTTTTCCTCTCCGGTCTTTCTCCGCAGGGGGCTCGTTGGAAGGTTCATCATGATGTTCTTAAATCCAATGGGAAGAAAGCAGTCAGCATTAACCTTGAAGGGGCGCTACTCAACCTTTCCACGCGCCGGCCTGCCTTTCCGACCCCGGAATTATTGCATGCCTTCAATTTGATCCCTCACTCGCCCGACTTTGAATTATTGCCAGATACTCGAAGGGCAAAATGATTACCTATTCCATTACTTATCTATTCGAAATGCTAGAAAGTTCTGTGTTTATTTTCGGTAGAAACGAAGAGGTATTTGGGAAAATGGGAAAAATAGGAGTCTGCAGGCATGAAGATTATTGACAATGTTTTTCTTGTACCTGGAATAGTAGCCAACCCATATATCCTGGTAGATTCCGATGGGTTGACTATCATCGATACGGGCCTTCCTCACAGCGAGAAGAAGATACTGTCTTATGTTGCCAGGTTGGGGAAGTCTGCCCACGATGTCAAGCGGATCGTCGTCACCCATTCAGACCTTGACCATATTGGCAGTCTGGCTGCTCTGAAGAAGATCACCGGCGCCCGCACATATGCCAGCCGGATTGAAGCCGATGCCATTGCCTCAGGCCATCCTTCCCGACAGATTAAATCCTCGGGTTTCTCGATGATGCGCCTGGTGTTTTCCCTCTTTCGCCCGTTTATGAAAGCTGCGCCTTTTCAGGTGGATGAGATCCTGACAGCAGATCTTGTTATGCCAGTATTGGGAGGTCTGCACGTGGTCGATACAGCTGGTCATACCCCGGGTCACGTCTCCTTATTTGCGCCTGCCGCAGGCATCTTGTTCAGCGGCGATTCGCTGGTGACAGATGAAAATGGCATCCATGGCTCGAGACCCGGGTTAACTTGGGATGACGCCAAAGCCAGGCAGGCGGAACAAAAGCAGGTTGCACTGGGTGCCTATATTGTCTGTCCGGGTCACGGACCGGTTGTCTTCGATGCCATTGGAAAATTTATCGTTTGAACTCATTCATATACCTGGTTTCCATTCTTTTTTTTCATTTCGCAAAACTGCTTAACAATAGGTACCCCTGTTGCACAACTATGCTTATAGGCTTACAATAATCTCGCATATCTTCAGGGAGATTGACCATGGTGACCAGTGATTTTGAATTTGATGTTTTTCTCAGCCATAATAGCAAAGACAAACCACTAGTTGAACAGATTGCCCATAAATTAATATCCAAGGACACGAAAGTCTGGTTGGATAGGTGGAACCTTATTCCTGGAAACCCATGGCAGGAAGAGATTGAACAAGCCCTTGATAAGTGTAAAACCTACACAGTCTTCCTTGGCCCATCAGGAATAGGACCATGGGAGAACGCTGAAATGCGCACAGCCCTTGACGTCCGTGCAAAGGATCGACAACGCCGGGTAATTCCTGTGCTCTTGCCTGGCGCTCCGGATAACCATGATCTACAACTACCTCCTTTCCTTGCCAATTTAACTTGGGTCGATTTTCGAGGTGGGATTAATGATCCGGTTGCGTTTCATAACCTTATTTCGGGTATAAATGGTGTTGCCCCTGGTCCATTACCTGTGCAAATCGCTCCATGCCATGTAGCTTTTGTCAATCGTGAACGTGAAATAGATTATCTAACGGCTGAAGAAACACCCGGACATTACTATGTTGTCTCTGCTCCGGCAGGCTATGGGAAATCGGACTTATTGTTGGAACTGGAAATTCGTTTTAAGAAGAAAGCAGGCTGGTTTCCGGTACGGGCATTGGTGAAGAGAAATGACTCTCTTCAAGACATCGTCAATCAGGTTTCTCTCGCGTTTGAATTACGGCTTTATCCGAATCAAAATCGGGCGCCAGGAGAAATATTGGGGGGTGCATTAGTACAGAAGTTCAAGGATCAACCTCCGGCTGGATTGGTGCTCCTTATTGACTTGGATGGAGAGCCGACACTTAAAATTGTGGAAGAGTTGCTTGAAGTGTTCATTCCCCAAGTTTGGACGAGTCTTGCCGAGCTAAAGCCTTTCAAGAATCAACAGAGCCGCTTTCGAGTGATTATTGCCGGGCGCAACCTGGCCACCACAAAGGCTGCAAAAGAGACCTCCCTAGCAATTATCCAACGTGCCCTCAAACCGTTCACATTTGAAGTGGTCAAAACGTCTGCCGCACAGTTTCTATGCAACTTCGAAAAGCTTGTAATTGATACTTTTGCTGCCGATATTTTATTCTTAACTGGCGGGCATCCTGGCGCTATGGCCTATTGCTTCTCTTTCATCCAGCAGCAGGCAATACCCTTGGAACAAATTCTTGACCATCGCGAGGAAATTTGGAATGGTTATTTGCGGGATGTGTGCGAGTATGGCTACCAGGCACTGGCAACGCCGGAGTTGAAGCCGGTCATGGATTCGTTATGCATATTCCGATATGCAGACGAATTTGTCTTGCAAAAGATCTTTGTCAGATCCAAGTCCCCTGTTTTTCACGATGAATTTGAATTATGGGATAAACTTGCCCAGACCAATATCTTTGAGAACCGGAATCGGTATTTGAAGGATGATATCAGCCGGCGCTTGTTGGTGATTCGACTTCGCCAGACCCAGCCTGCCTCTTATCAAAAACTCGCCGGGGAGGCTCGCACGATTTGCGAAAAACATTTACAGCAACCGGATCTGCAACTGCCTGAGGATTGGGTCATTGAATATCTTTACCAGTCCCTGCAAATGGTTGTGGACGGTTATGCTATGAGTGACCAAGTACGTGCAACCCTGAAGCGTCAGTTTACAAGAGATTTAAAAAAGGCGCTGACCCTGTATTTCGATCGGCCGAGTTTCGAAAAGGGTGCCCAGCGCCGAAATGGGTTGCGGATCCTCATCAGCAAAATGGAAGAAGATGACCAGTGGGAATTCCGTTTCTTGGTTAATTACCTGCAGTGTGGATCGGACTTCACTGATGCACCATTTACCCAACTGCTTAAAGATGTGGCGGCCTGGCCGCTTTAATCTGGCTTTCGATTCGGGAGACAACAATGGAAACAAGGATGCCTTTTATCGCTCGTGAATTCGAGTTGAATAAAATCGAAACACTGATTAAGGAAAAAGGTACGCGGCGCGTTCTATGGATTCAAGGTCCGGGAGGCAGTGGTAAAACCCGTCTGTTGGAGGAAGTAGCTGCTCGGTTCTTGGGACATCCAGGAATGTCGCTTTCAACTGGCATCATTGATTTTGATGATCGCATACTGCATGTCCCGGAAAATTTGGAACGCGTGATCGCCCAGAAACTTGGCGAAGAATCTTACGGTCAGTACCTGAAAGAAATGCAGGATTGGCGAACAATGCAAAATTCTGAGGTGAGTGCCGAGGCACTTAATCGCCAAAGTGAATACGTATATAAAATACTGGTTGAGAATTTTGCCAGGGTTACCGCCAAGAACCGCGTAGTATTACTCTTCGACACTGTGGAAAAGGCTGAAGAGGAAGTGTGGGAACGCTTGCTTCAACTGATTAGTGACACCCAAAACGCACTCTTCCTGCTGGTCAGCCGTAAGCAGGAACGCTATTGGAATGCTCTGAAAAAAAGCATTACCAAGGATGCTGAACGGATCACCTGGAAGCCAATGGAAGATGAAAAGTTTGGTGAACTATACATTCAGCATAAGGAAAAAGTGCTTTCATTTTCTCTGCCTGTGGACATGCACACCAAATTATTGCATTTCGTTGGCAGTAGCCCGATACTGATTGACATGGCCATTGACGCCATTTCGCACAATATTGTCCCCGAGCCGTTAATTAATCTGAAAGTGGAAACTGCCAGGCAGTTGCCAAAGAAAGCTCGTGAGAAAATGCGAACGGATTTTGAGGTCCAGTTGGTCCGGCGCATGATGGAAATGCGGGATGTGATGGATCAACTAGTGTTGATGATGTCCCGCGTTTATCCCTTGGATGCGGAAATGATTGCCACCCTGCTGAATGTTCCTCCGGACGCGGCCAGGGATTTGCTCGAAAAAGCCCGGTTGCGGGTGTATGTTAAATCTCTCCCCGATAGGCGCATAACTTTGCATGATGAAGTTCGAGCTATGATCAAGAACCACATCTGGGAGGATATTGATCCGCTCAAAAAACGCCGCACCCGCGATAGCCGGATTGCAGCGGCGTATTTCAAAGTTCAGGAAAAAAACCTGGCAGATGAAATCAAGAAACTACGCGCCCAACGTAAAAATGAAGAAGGCGCAATTGCAGAAAAAGGAAATGTTGAAAAAAAGAAGGGGAAATCCTCGGAGACATTGGATGAGGCCTACAGCCGGGAAGAGGCTGCACAGAGCGCGTTATGGAGTGTTCGCGAACAATTGCTCTACCACACTTTGTTTGTCGATCCCAACAAGAGCGGTTTGGCCACATTTACCCACATCTTTGACGAAGCAACCCGCACCTATAACTTTCCCTATCGCGACATTCTGCTTAAGCAGATTGAAAATTATTACGGGCAGTTGACTATTGAGCAAAAATATGAGATTGACAACCGGCATGTCAAAGTGATGCTGGATAGCGGTAAGTATGAAAAAGCCGAGGTTCTGTCAGCCAAGATGCTTAAGTTGCCCTCGCTTTCTCCCGTGCGGCGTGTGGATATGCTTATTCAATATGGCAATATCCAGATTCGCCTGGGACATATCAAGGACGGTCGTGATTGTTTTGCGCAGGCAGTGGATATTTGTAATGAGAAAAAACTCAAAACCAGCCTCGTCCCGGCCCTTAATGCCTTGGGTTGGAGTTACCGCCTGATAGGGAATGCAGAAGCCGCGGTCGAAAATTATCAGAAGGCTTTGGAACTCAGCATCCAAACCAGGGATAAGCTGCGCCATGCCTGGATTCTTAACAACCTCGCCTTTGTTTCCAGCCAGCAGGAGCATTTTGGTACTGCCCTTTCACTATGTGAACAGGCTCAGGATTTGTGGGAACAGATTAACTTTGGACGTGGGCTGGGTGCATTGTATGAAGTATATGGCTCGATTTATGTTCATATGGGGCAATTTGATAAATCCGTTGTTGAATATACAAAAGCATTGGGTAAATTTGATAAGCATGATTTTGAATGGCTAAGTCGTATTCATGCCGGGCTGGGATTGGCTCATCGCCTAACCGGGCAGCTCACTCTTGCAGAAAGGGAGCTTAATATCGCCCGTAATTACAATTTCAAACCCGATTCCGCGATGATCCTGCACCGTCTGGCACACGTTAAGGCTGAGCAAGGGAATTTCGAACAGGCCAAGCGCTATTTCCAGGAGAGTTATACCGCCAGCATTGCTATTTCTGATACATATCACGAATTGAACAACCTCGGTGACCTTTCGAATATTGACATCACCGAAGGAAAATATAGCGAATATGATCAATACATCACGGCCTTTAAAAAATATAAAAAGAATTGGCCTGAAGTTTCCTTCGCGCGCGCAGAAGGAATGTTGCTCAAGCATATCGCCGACCTGGCCTTGGGGTTGGGGTCGGATTACTATGCCACTGCAGCGAAATATTATCCGCAGGCTTTCATATTATTGGCGCGTCAGGAAGCCTATCAGGAATATACAGTGCAAAATCAATTGAGGTCCATGGAACTTCATTGGAAGACATTGGATCTTCCTTTGGGTGAACGTGCACGCTTGGCACATTTGTTATACAACACATGGAAAAAGAATGGCTTATCCGATCAACACCCGGAAGCGATAAGTTATTTCATACGTTGGATCGAGGAAGCAAAACACCATGCCTAAATTTACTGTCGCCCCTCCCCTCCCACGATTGATTTATTCACGCCAGCAGGGAGGAGCATCTATCGGACAATGCGATGCCTGCCCGCCCACGGAACGCATCCGGATGCGAACATCGGCTGAAATCTACCAGCCTGCACCCATCCTTTCACGCCAGGCCCTGGATGATTCCAATTGGATCGTTTTAGGCGCTATGCCTGTCGTGATAAATCGAGCCGGGTTGGATTGGCTGGAAAATTCCGCCCCTTCCCGTCCCATCGCTTCGGATTTCTTCACGGGCCTCGTGGAAACAGGCTTGCTGGTACCTGAAAATTCTCCTTTCCCCCCGCGTGAAATAATAGATACATTATCTATATGGCTGCATCTCACAGATCGCTGCAACTTGCGCTGCGCGTATTGTTACTTGCCTCACTTGCCCACAGATATGACCCTCGAAACCGGGCGCGCAGCCATCGATGCTGCATTTCGGTCTGCCATTGCCCATGGATTTCGTGCCCTCAAATTCAAATATGCGGGTGGCGAACCTTTATTATGCTTCCCGTTGATTCTTCAATTAAATGAATACGCTCAAGCTCTTGGCGCGTCCCATGGATTCGCTGTAGATGGCGTGGTGCTAAGCAACGGTACTCTACTAGATGAAGCCAAAGCACGTTCCCTCAAAGAAAATAATATACGCTTGACTCTTTCGCTTGATGGTTTGGAAGACTGCCACAATACGCAGCGCCCCTATACCAATGGGCGTGGCTCTTTCAAGGATGTAGTCCGCGCTGTGGATATTGCTTGCGCCCTCAATCTCACCCCGGATATTTCGATTACGGTCAGCGGGAGGAACGCGGCTGGTTTATCAGATTTGATGAAGTGGATCCTGGAGCGGGATTTATCCTTCAGTATTAACTTCTATCGTGAAAACGATTATTCCACGCAGGATAAAAGTCTTTGCCTTGAAGATGAAATGATCATCGCCGGGATGCGCGCCGCCTTTGGTGTAATTGCCGCTAATCTTCCGGCTCGCCCGTTTTTGCCTGCTCTTCTTGACCGCACAAATTTGTCAATTCCGCATCTTCGCACCTGTGGTGTGGGAAAAAACTATATTGTGTTTGACCCTCAAGGCAGGGTTGCCGCCTGCCAGATGATTATTCAACAAACTGTAGGTTCGATCTTATCGCCTGATCCACTGACAGCACTTAATACCGATCCATCAACTATTCAAAATTTGCCGGTCGAAGTAAAAGAACCATGTAATACCTGCCAGTGGCGATTCTGGTGTGCGGGGGGTTGTCCTTTGGAGGCTTTCCGCGCCTCGGGAAATTACGATGGAAGGTCACCTAACTGCAACATTTACCAGTCCCTGTTTCCAGAGGCGTTAAGGTTGGAGGGGATGCGTTTATTAAAATATGCTGGAGATCAGACTGCGCTGATTGTCGAGTAATTTTGGCGCAACCTCCGGCAACAAGCTTGCAAGGTATGCCATTTAACCAAACAGCCTGAAATGACGTTAGTCATTCCAGGCTGTTGGTCTTAATAATTACTTCAGGCGGACCCGACGGGATTCGAACCCGCGATCTCGGCCTTGACAGGGCCGCATGTTTGGCCGCTACACCACGGGTCCAGAAGCGGGCTGAATATACCATACGCATTTCACAGCGTCAAGGCGCACCAGCACCATAAACCGAAGGATCTATTGGAGTTTTACCAGATGGGTCATAAACATATACCGTATCGCCAACATTTGCCCAATTATATAGCCAGTGTGCATCCCCGACGGATAAGTTGACGCAGCCATGACTGCGGGCATAGCCAAAACCATTATGCCAGTAGGCTCCATGTAATGCCCGCGCTTCATCAAAATACATGGTCCAGGGAACATCTTCGAGATAATAATAATCCGACCGGTCAGCGGTCGTGGCTCCGCTCATGGTTTCGGTGGGTTTCTTTTCATAGATCTGAAAGATACCGGGCCTGGTCCAGAACGGGTCCACACCCGTGGAGACGAGCGTGGCAAACACGAGTTGATTATGGTCATAAACGGATACCGTTTGCTCGTTCAGATTTACTTCGATCCAGCGGCTTCCAGTGACTCCTTCTGGAGCCGTTGTATGCGGATCCACCCTGGCAACTTGGCGGGAATCCACCCACTCGTTTGAACCAATTAGATTCCAGGTCAGGTTGCTGGCTTCCTGAGTATCGAATATTTCAACAACCGTGTATCGGTATAAAGGTTTCCCCGTTTCTGGGCTATTCAGCCCGGGTCCGGTCCGTGGAGAAGCTTCTTCCAATACCCAGCCAAAAGCGTGCTGCGGTTGTGAACTGAATGCCAAACCCTGGAATGTCGGTACGGATATTCGCGTGCCTTCCCTGCCTATTAGTTCACCGGTGCGGAGACTGTAATAAGAGCTGCCATTCCGGTCAGTTTCAATGCCCACATAGGAAACATACAAAAGGCCTGGGGCTAATTGATTTTCGGGTTGGTTATTGGCGGCATCCTCCAATGAACCATATAATGGCGCTCCAGCATCAGTGACTCTGAAATATTGATACGGGATGTAGTTCAGCGCAGCCAGCGGTGTATAGTCTGGCAGGGGCAGTATGGGATAAGGAATGCCGGTCGCAGCAATTTGTGTCAGGGTCTCGGATGGGCCAAGAGGCAGGCAGCCTTCCGGTGCCATATCATAGATCCCGGGTGGGCAAACAACAGAACCGGAGTCAGACTCTACGCCTGATGGCCCAGCCTCCTGAGCCACGCTGGCTGTTTTGATCAAAGGCACGTTTTCGAGCATGAAAAACACGGTAATAAGGGTGGTGAAGATGCGACTCATACAAGATACCTCTATTGATGGCAAAAGATTATAGCATGGTTTCACAGCTATCTATATTCGCGCCACCAGCTCTGCAAAGTGGAGTTAAAGTCGGGGTTTGGGGTTATCAGGGTGATTTTAGCGTAGCACCTCTTTTCTCTTGTGGGAAGAGGCGCAGAAATCCCGCCCTGGGGCACTGGTCAGCGGGTTGGGTTTACAA
>CAIKOL010000217.1 GCA_903829085.1 uncultured Anaerolineales bacterium
CCCCAAATATGCCGGGGAGATTGCTTCGTCGGGCGGGCAAAGTACGCCCAACGCCTTGCTCGCAATGACACAAAACACGAAAAAGCGACTTTAACAACACCCTGGGTTGGAGGCGCGGGCGTGCCTTGCCAATCCTGCCGGCTTCGGTTATGCTTGTCCCCGGGAGTGGTTAGGTCCCGGAGGGCTTCCCGGTCTTCAACACCGGTGGCGGGCTGCGTTGCAGGCCGCGGTGGGTTCGACACCCATCCATTCCCGCCTCTTTTATCTTCTTTATCTTACAGGTGAAGCATGGTTCTTCCCGAAACCGAGATCCTCAATTCCATCATTTCACGGGTGTTCTGCATCGAAGAAGTGACCCTGGGCGACCCGAACCCGCGCCCCGCGCCCCGCCCGGTCACGCCCCGCCCTGGCGACAAGCCCGTGGCGAGGCGGTCTGCCGGCTGGGGAGCTGTCACCCGGGGCTGGTTCCTGCGCTACCGGGGGGAATTGACCGGCGATTCGATCGAGGCCTACGACCAGCTTGCGGCGGCCCTGCTGCCTTACGATATCACCCCACTCTTCCGCATGGATGAAGGGCGCCAGACCATCCTGCTGATGCGCGGCACCATCCACCCCAAGCCGGGGCGCGTGTGGATCAATATCGTCCTGTTCGGCCTGACCCTTTTGAGCGTGCTGTTCGCCGGGACGATGTATAGTTACACCGGCCCCCTGCCGGATGACACGCTGGGGCAGGTGCTGACACTGGTGGCGCACCTGTGGGTGGGCTGGCCGTTTGCCGTCAGCCTGCTGGCCATCCTGCTGGCACACGAGTTCGGGCATTATTTCATCGGACGCAGGGCCGGCGCGGCGGTGTCGCTGCCTTATTTCATCCCCCTGCCGGTCAGCATCCTGGGCACCATGGGGGCTTTCATCCAGTTGAAGCAGCTCCCCAAGAACCGGCGGGCCCTGTTCGACCTGGGCATCTCCGGGCCGCTGGCCGGGCTTCTGGTGGCGGTGCCGGTGTTGATCCTGGGGCTGGCGCTTTCGCCCGTGGCGACCACCCAGGATACCTATTACACCAAGATCGCTGGCCGCGCGGATGTGTGCCCCAACAGCGCCCAGGTGGGCGACAGCTACACCTGCCCCGACGACAACCTGCTGGAGGGGAATTCCCTGCTCTACCTGGGGTTGAAGTACCTGATGAAGGGCCAATTGCTGCCCTCTCCGTTGAGCTATGACCTCCCGCCCCTGCAATACTGGATGCGTTACTTTTTCACCGGCCATCCCATCCCGGTGGGCGGGCAGGATGTGATGCTGAGCCCGGTGGCTTGGGCCGGCTGGGCGGGGCTGCTGGTCACCTTCCTGAACCTGATCCCGGCGGGACAACTGGACGGCGGGCACGTGCTGTATGCCCTGTTCGGGCGGCGGGTGGAGAAGGTTTTCCCGTTCATCCTGTCAGCTACCGTGCTGCTGGGTTTCTTCTGGACTGGCTGGTGGCTGTGGTCCTTCCTGCTCTTCTTCCTGGTGGGGCGCATCCACGCCGAGCCGCTGGACCAGATCACCCCGCTGGACCCGCGCCGCAAGGCGCTGGCGGTGGCGCTGCTGGGCATCTTCCTGCTGGTGCTGATGCCCATCCCCTATGTGACTTTCTAGATGAACCCCCACGTCTCCCGTTCCCTGGCGGCGGTGCTATTATCGGCGGCGCTGCTGTGCGCCTGCACGACCGGCACTCCCACTCCGCCCGCCCCCACCCCACTCGCGCCCACCCTGCCCGGCATGCCCTCCCCAACGCCCAGCCTGGCTCCCACGCCGACCGTGGTGATCAGCGAAGACCCGGCAGCCTTGCGCGGGGTGACCCTCCAGGTCTGGAACGCCTTCGCCGGGACCTCGGAGCAGGTCTTTGCCAGCCAGGTGGCGCAGTTCAACGCCTCCAACCAGTGGGGCATCGTGGTTAACCCGGTGGGGTACGGCGACTATACCAGCCTGTTCGAGGTGGTCAACGGCGCGGTAGCAAATGCGAGCACCAGCGGCGGCACCCCCGACCTGGTGGCAGCCCTGCCCGAGCAGACCCTCACCTGGGAGTCCGCCGGGCTGGTGGTGGACCTGACCCCGTATACCAACCACCCGGTCTGGGGACTGGGCGAGGCCGGGCTGGCGGGGATCCCGGCGGTCTTCCGGGCGCAGGATACGCTCCCGGACGGCAGGCTGCTGGGGCTGCCGGCGGAACGATCGGCGCGCTTCCTGTTCTACAACCAGACCTGGGCGCGTGAGCTGGGTTTCGACAGCCCGCCTGCCACGGCGGATGAATTCCGCCAGCAGGCCTGCGCGGCCAACGCCTCCTTCCGCCAGAACGCCAGCCCGCAGGACGACGGCTACGGCGGCTGGATCGTGGACCCAAGCTGGCAGACCACCTATGCCTGGATGCTGACCTTCGGCGGCAGCGTGGAGGATGGGGGCGCCTATACCTTCAGCACGGACCCCAACCTGGCAGCCCTGCAGTTCATGAAGGGGCTGTATGACGACAATTGCGCCTGGATCTCGCTCGAGCCGAGGCCGTTCGATTCGTTCGCGGCCCGCTCGGCCCTCTTCGTCAGCGGCGACCTGGCCGAGGTGGCAACGCAGGCGGAATCTATGTCGCGCCTGAACAATAGCGACCAGTGGACAGTGATCCCCTACCCAGGCCCGGACGGGAGGGTGATGGTGACCTATGGCCCGTCCTTCAGCCTGCTGAGATCCACGCCGGAGAGGCAACTGGCAGCCTGGTTGTTCCTGCGCTGGCTGCTTTCTCCGGAAAACCAGTCGCAGTGGGTGGCAGCCAGCGGGCTTCTGCCTCTGCTTGATTTTGTGCAGAACCCCAGCGCTTCCCCGCAGTGGCAGGCAGCAGTGGGGGAGCTTTCGCTGGCGCAGGGGGTGCCGCAACTGGCTTCCTGGCGCAAGGTGCGCTACGTGCTGGAGGACGGCACGAATGTCATTTTCCAGACCGGGATCGCGATCGACAAACTGCCGTCCATCCTGATCGAGATGGATGCCACCGCGAAGGAAATCAGTGACCAGTGAGCAGAGAACAGAGAACAGAGAACAGTGAGAAGACGGAATAATGGCGAAATACTACGTAGTCTGGAAGGGGCGTAAGACAGGGGTTTTTACCAGTTGGGCGGAATGTGCGGCGCAGGTGCAGGGGTTTAACGGGGCGCGCTACAAGTCATTTACCAGCCGCCAAGCCGCCGAGCAGGCCTTGAAAGGGAAACACTCCGCCCAGGCCGGCAAGCCCGTTTCCAGCGGGGACTGGTTGTTTGCGGCCCAGCCTCCCGTTGCAGCGAGCGTGGTGGTGGATGCGGCCTGTTCCGGCAGCCCGGGGCGGATGGAATTCCAGGGCCTGGACCTGCAAACCGGGAAGGAGCTGTTCCACCGGGGGCCTTTCCGGAACGGCACCAACAACGTGGGTGAATTCCTGGCGATCGTGCAGGCCCTGATGCTGCTGGAAAAGAAGAAGAGTACGCTGCCGGTCTATTCGGATTCAAAGATCGCCATCGGCTGGGTGAAAAAGAAGCGCTGTAATACCAACCTGGTGGCGGACGAAACCAACCGGGTGTTGTTCGAACTCATCAACGAGGCTGAAGACTGGCTGGACGAACATAAAATCCCCAACCCGGTCTTGAAATGGGATACGCGTGCCTGGGGCGAGAACCCGGCGGATTTCAACCGGAAGTAGGGTGAAACAACGCGGATTCGCGGAAAGAGGTAAAATAAATCCGCGTTTTTTGTGTTTATCCGTGTCCAATAAATGATCGAGGTGACCTATGCCAATTTATGAGTATGTGTGCGAAGAATGCGAAAAAGTGACCGAAACCCTGCGCCCGATGAGCCAGGCGAATGAACCCATCCCGTGCGCCATCTGCGGCGGGAAGCATACCAAGCGCAAACTCTCGCGTTTCTTCGCCGAGAGCGGCGGCAAGGCTGTGTCGGGCATGTCCGAGCCAGCCTGCGGTTCGTGCGGCGGCGGAGACTGCGGGCACTGTGGGCATTAAATATTAAACACAAAGGACACGACGTTGCACAAAGAATTCTTCTGCTCTTTGGAAATTAGCGTGGTGAGGTAGGAAATTGGGGGTGTTGGGCGAGCGTAGCTCGCCTAACACCCCCATATCTTCCCCTATTTCACGGTGATTCCCAGAGACCCATTCTTTGTGCTGCCGTAAGCCGTTGAGTCCTTTGTGACCTTTGGGTTAGATCTTCAGGAGATATCAAATGGAATACACTCAACTTGGTCGCAGCGGGCTGAAAGTCTCCCGGCTGTGCCTGGGCACGATGAACTTCGGCCCGCAGACGAGCGAGCAGGATTCGTTCGCCATCATGGACAAGGCGCTCGAACTGGGCATTAACTTCTTCGATACCGCCAACGTGTACGGTTGGAAGACCGGCGAGGGCGTGACCGAACAGATCGTGGGGCGCTGGTTCGCCCAGGGCGGTGGGCGGCGAGAAAAGGTGGTGCTGGCTACCAAGGTCTTCGGACGCATGGGCGACTGGCCCAACAGCTCACACCTTTCGGCGCTGCATATCCGCCAGGCCTGCGAAGGGTCGCTCAAGCGGCTGCAGACCGAAGCCATTGACCTGTACCAGATGCATCACGTGGACCGCAACACGCCCTGGGAGGAGATCTGGCAGGCCATGGAAGTGCTGGTGCAGCAGGGCAAGGTGATCTACGCGGGGTCGTCCAACTTTGCCGGCTGGCATATTGCCCGGGCGCAGGAGGCTGCCAAAGCCCGCCATTTCATGGGGCTGGTGAGCGAGCAGAGCCTGTACAGCCTGAAAGACCGCATGATCGAACTGGAAGTGCTGCCTGCCTGCCAGGCCTACGGGCTGGGCGTGATCCCGTGGAGCCCGCTGTCGGGCGGCATGCTGGGCGGCGCGCTGCAGAAGCTCAAGGAAGGCCGCCGCGCCCAGGAGGAACAGCAAAAAGAGATCGAAGCCATCCGTCCGAAACTGGAAGCCTGGGAAGCCTTCTGTAAGGAAATGGGCGAGCAGCCGGCGGACCTGGCGCTGGCGTGGCTGCTGCACAACCCGGTGGTCACGGCACCCATCATCGGGCCGCGCACGCTGGAACAGTTAACCGGCAGCCTGCGCGCCCTGGAGATCAAGCTGGATGAAGCGATGCTGAAGAAGCTGGACGAGATCTGGCCCGGCCCCGGCGGAGAAGCGCCGGAAGCGTACGCCTGGTAGCCTTAGCAGGGGCGCAGCAAAACTGCGCCCCTATTTTTTATAGACTTCGTTATGTACCCAGACTATTCCTACCCTCCCCTGGCCTTTCTCCGCCTGGCACCCAGCGTGTTCTTCGGGGGCAGACGCTCTTTCCGCCACGACGGGCAGCTGTGCCTGGAGCAACTCAAGCCCGCGCTACGATTGCTGGGAGCGGAGAACATCCCCTCTTGCGGGCCCTGCCTGATCACCTTCAACCACTATTACCGTCCCGGCTTCAATGCCTGGTGGATGGCACTGGCGCTGTCAGCCAGCCTGCCGGTGGAACTCCACTTCGTGATGACCGGCGAACTGACCTACCCCGGCAAGTGGTATGCCCCTCTGGGGCAGGCCGGGTCGCGCTGGTTGTTGAAGCGCTTTTCGAAGGTCTACGGTTTCACCACCATGCCGCCCATGCCGCCGCGCGCCAAAGACGTGGCGGAGCGCGCCCGCTCGGTGCGCGCCACCCTGGCATTCGCCCGCCAGCACCCGCAGGCCGTGCTCGGCCTGGCGCCGGAGGGCGGCGACCAGCCCGGTGGTGTGGTGACCTGGCCGGCCTCCGGGGCGGGGCGGTTCGTGCTGCTGCTGGCGGAGCAGGGTTTCCCGGTGCTGCCGGTGGGAATGTTTGAAGAAGACGGGGAATTCTGTCTGCGCTTCGGGACAGCCTACCGGCTGGAACTCCCGCGCGGTCTCGGCCCGGATGAGAAGGATCGGGCCGCGGCGCAAACCGTCATGTCGGCCATCGCGGCCCAACTGCCGCCGCGTCTGCGCGGGGAGTTTAATTAATCAGCAACTCCTGGCAGAAACCTGCGTATATCTAGACAGAACGATCAACGAGGACCCATAGTGACTGACGAAATGACCTGGATCAACCAGGCTCAGCAGGGCGATGACGAAGCTTTTACGAATTTGGTCGAAGCTTACCAGAAACCGGTCTATAACCTTTGTTACCGGATGCTCGGTGAGTCGGAATCCGCTGAAGACGCGTCCCAGGAGACCTTCCTCAAGGTGTACCAGAATCTTACCCGCTACGACCACGAACGTTCCTTTGCCACCTGGTTGCTATCCATTGCCGCCCACCACTGTATTGACAAGCTGCGGCGGAGACGGTTCAACGCAGTCTCGATCGACGAGGATGAGGAAGGTCAAACCGACCTGCCCGACCGTTCGGCTCCGGACCCGGAATCAGAAACCTCCAAGAGGCAGGAACGCGAACGCCTGCAAGACTGCCTGCAATCCCTTGAGCCCACCGACCGGGCGGCCGTGATCATGCGTTACTGGCAGGACTGTTCGGAAGTGGAAATCGCCGAGGCGCTCAAGCTGACGGTGCCGGCTGTAAAAAGCAGGTTGCACCGGGCGCGGCGGGCACTGGCAGACCTGTGGGATGAAAAACCGGCGCATGTGCGCACAGAAAGGAAGCCTTATGGATCACCGGCCTTTTGAAGACTGGCTCATGGATAACCAGGCTCTTACCCCCGATGAGAAACAGCAGTTGAACAGCCACCTGCGGACATGCACATCCTGCACTGCACTGGCGGATGTGAACCTGGCATTGAAGTCAGTCAGAATGGCCGAGCCGGAGGCGGGTTTCGTTGACCGCTTCCAGGTGAGGCTGGCTGCCAGGAAACAGGCCATGCGGCGGCGGAATTTCTGGGGCTTCGTGGTCCTGACCCTGAGTACCCTGGGCTTATCCGGTTGGATCGCCTGGCCGGTGCTCAAAGAACTGTTCCAGTCACCGGTCAACCTGCTGGCCTCCTGGATGGCCTCGTTGGTTTCCTTCTGGGCCTCGCTGCAGGCGATCCTGCGAGCCGGAATGGTCTTATTCAAAGTTGTACCGGGTTTTGTCCCCGTTTATATCTGGACGGTGATCCTGTTCGCGGCCGGCGGATGGAGCCTGGTGTGGATCGTATCGTTAATGAAAATCACCCGACGTCAAGGAGTATAACCATGAAAATCCGTGCAAGGATCATTTCGCTTGTTTTACTGGCAATGCTGGTCTTCGTGCCGCTGCAGACGGCAGCCGCCAAAAGCGGTTCTTTTGATGGACAGGTAATCTTCGGCCAGTCCTACACCCTGAAAAGCGGGGATACGCTGGTCGGCGACCTGCTGGTCTTTGGCGGAACCGCCACGCTCGAACAGGGTTCAATGGTGAACGGCAATGTGGTGCTGTTCGGCGGCAGCCTGGTGGCCAATGGCGAAGTGAGCGGCGACGTGGCTGTCACGGGAGGCACGGTGACCGTGGGTGCAAGCGCGCATCTGCATGGCAACCTGACCACCGTGGGGGCTTCGCTTCTACGCGCGGATGGCGCCCAGATCGATGGACAGGTGTACAACACCGCCACCTCCCTGATTGGGAGTGGAAGCAACGG
>CAIKOL010000218.1 GCA_903829085.1 uncultured Anaerolineales bacterium
AAAGAGCTAGACCTTTCTGCAGTCCTTTTGTCCAATCCCAACAGCCTGACCTGGCTGACCGGTTATGCTGCCCCGATCGAAACCGGCCCCAACCCGTTCGAAGGCGGGCCGGCGCTGGCCTGGTATACCGACGGACAAGTGACCCTTGTGATCTCCGACACGGAAGCTGGGGCGGGCAAGGCGACTGGGGCCGGAGTGCAGGATTACATCTCGTATACGATCGAGGCGCCGGTGGCGGGGTTCCGTACCCAGACTGCTGCACTTTACGAGGTAATCCGCCAATCCAGCAGCCGGAAAGGCCGGATCGGGGCGGAGTTGAATGCCCTCCCCGCCTCGCTTCTAGAAGCCCTCCACTATGCGCTTCCCTTGGCCACGTTCCGTCCCATCGATGGACTACTCGACCCGCTGCGGGCGGTCAAAACAGAAATTGAGCTGGACCGCATCCGGGCGGCGCTGGCCTTGTGCGACCTGGCCCAGGCCGAGACGACCAAATTGATTGCCCCCGGTAAAACAGAGATCGAGGTCTGGGGGGCGTTGAAAGCCCGGCTGGAGGCCGCGGCAGGTAGGCGCCTGCCTGTGCTGGCAGACTTCGTGGCCGGGGCGCGCACGGCAGAGGTCGGCGGGCTGCCCGGGATAAACAGGATGCAAGCGGGAGACGCAGTGATCGCCGATATCGTCCCACGCCTGGACGGCTACTGGGGCGACAACGCCGGCACGCATTTCGTCGGCGAACCTACCCAGGAACTGAGCAAAATGTACCGCGTCGTGCTGGATGCCCTACGCCAGGGAGTCCAGGCGGTCAAGCCGGGAGTCAAGGCCTGTGACCTGGATAAGATGCTGCGCGACCTGATCCGCGACCAGGGCTACCCTGTCTACCCGCACCATTCGGGGCATGGGATCGGCACCAGCTACCACGAGGAGCCGCGCATCGTTCCATACAACCAGATGCGCCTTGAAGTCGGGATGGTTATCGCCCTTGAGCCGGGCATCTATGTCCCCGCAGTCGGTGGGGTGCGTCTGGAGGACGTTGTGCTCGTGACCGGGGCCGGCTGCGAGGTACTTACCCGGCATTTGGATACGGCTGGGTAGCCATTAAAGGAGAGAATAAATATGTCAGGGCGAAAAAAGGTTGTTGTTACGGGAGCCAGCTCCGGGATCGGGGCTGCCACTGCTTTGCGCTTTGCCCAGGAAGGCTGGGACGTGTGCCTGACCGCCCGCCGCGAGAAAGAATTGCGAGAGCTGGTCGACCGCTTCCCCACCGGCGAGCACCTGGTGTGCCCCGGCGACTACAGCGATCCTGGGACGGTGGCGCTGGTCGACCGGTCGATCAGGGAAAAGTGGGGCCGGTTGGATGCCCTGGCCAATGTCGCCGGGGTGTATTTCGGTTCGCATCCGATCGACTCTCCTCTGGAGGAGTGGCGCAAATCGCTTGACATCATGATCAATGGAGCTGTTTATATGACGCGCATGTGCGTGCCCTGGATGACCGGCGGGGGGCGGGTGATCCACTGCACTTCGATCCACGGAGAACGGGCGGAAGCCGGGTCGAGCAGCTACAGCATGGCAAAAGCGGCCATCAACCAGTACTGCCGCGCCCTGGCCCTTGAGCTGGCTTCGAAGAACATCCTGGTTAACGCGGTTGCCCCTGGTTTTATCCGCACCCCAATGAGTATGGTAAACGGCGTCAGTGAGCTGGACACGGAATGGTTCAAACAGAACTACGTCGTCGGGAACCACCTGGCGTTGCGCCGGGCTGGCCTTCCAGAGGAAGTGGCTGGGGTGTTCTTCTTTCTGGCTGGACCGGATGCCTCGTACATCACCGGACAGGTGATCACGGTTGACGGCGGTTTGACGATCACCTTCTGATCCGGCTCTCCAACGGGAACTGACCGCAGGGCCACTGCGGTCCCGGCAATGGTTCCCCCGGGATACGATCCCCCTTCGATTGGGCAACTATATGCTGATCAAAGACCAACATTGCGGTCAGGTAGCCTTATGGCTGGAGAATGAAGCTCTGCGCGTCGGTGTGCTGCCTGAAAAGGGTGCCGATATTTTTGAGCTTATCTACCGGCCGAGCGGCATCCAGCTGCTCATGGAAACCCCCGCGGGATTGAAACCACCCGGGGATAAGCCACCTGCCGAGTTCCTGGATAATTACGAGGGCGGCTGGCAAGAACTTTTTCCAAACCATGGGGATGCCTGTGAGTTCCGCGGCCAGTCAATTCCCATGCACGGGGAAGTAGCTTTATACCCCTGGGAAGTTCAGGTACTGCAAGACAATGCACAGGAAACCACCATCCATCTGCAAGTGCGCTGCAAAAAAACGCCATTTCTCCTGGAGCGGACAATGCGGTTGCGGGCGGGTGAAGCCAGGTTGGAAATCCAGAGCAGGGTGACCAACGAATCGGATCAACCCTGTGAGTTTGTCTGGGGACACCATGTGACCTTGGGGGAGGCTTTCCTGAACGGGGACAGCCGGGTGGAGATTCCGGCCAGGACGGTCCAGACTCCGGTCGTGATCTACGAAACCCGCACGGCCCGGTTGGCAGCCGGCCAAACCAGCCCCTGGCCAAAGGTGCAGGGACAAAATGGCGAAACCATCGATTTGCAGTTGATCCCGGGGAGACAGGCACATTCGCACGACGATGCATTCCTGACCGGTCTCGAGCGCGGGCATTATACAGTGGTAAGCCCGCACCATGGGCTGCGTTTCTCCCTGGATTGGGACGAAAAACTCTTCCCCTGGATCGTGCTGTGGCAGCCTTACGGGGGGGCCGATCTGCCGCCGTTGACCGGCCTGTACGGGGTCGGGATTGAACCCTGGGTTTCGCGGTATTCCCTGGCAGAGGCGATCGAAAAGGGCGAGGCGCGCTCCCTGGCCGGCGGGCAAAGCCTGGAAACCAAGCTGAACGTTTCAGTCACCCGTTCATAGTCGGGTCGGACGACCAGCGCGTTGCTGGAACGCCAACGCCATTTTATCAATCTCGGCCTCCTGCTGCGGGGAGAGCGGCCGGGGATGGTGCTCGGCCAAGAGCTTGCGGGCTTGCGCATTGGCGCGCTGACGCATATCCTTTCCCCCGGTGGTACGTTGCCATTCTTCCCATTCCAGGCGATTTGTCAGAGCCGGCTGCCATTGCACACACCGGTAGTTGTGTAGGGTGTACGCCTGGTTAAGGAACTGCCCGCCAGGACCTGCCTTATGGATCTGGTCCAGACCAATGGTTTCGGGGGTGACCAGGATTCCTTCTGCCACGCGAAAAATGGCGCTGAAGATTTCGTTGTCGATGACCGCCTGCTCGTAGCTGGAAGTGAGCAACTGGTTCATCATCCCAAAGGCTAGGCAGAAAAAGTTGACCCCCGCCAGGGTCATCGGAAGAGCCTGAAGGGTGCGTTCGTACCCAGCCTGGGCGTCCGGCAGGCAGGCATCCAGCCCGCCCCCTCCATGAAAGGGTAGGCGATAGAAGTGGGCCATCTGGGCAGTGGCGCAGTGCAGCAGGACCATCTCGGGAGAGGCGGAGACGTAGGCTCCGGTGCGCAGATTGAATCCGCCGGAGGCGACCGAAAATATGCAGGGCAGCCCCGGGTGAACCAACTGCGCCAGGACCAGGCTGGCTAGTACGTTGGCAGTGTGCTCGACCAGCGCCCCGGCAATGGTGATTGGCGCTGTGGCGCCCATCATGTTGGTCGCTTCCAGCCAGAGCGGAATCCCGAAGCGGGCACATGCAAGGATCTCCTGGACCCGCTCAGCCGGATGCACCAGGGGGGAGACCAGGCAGACGACCATGCTGAAACAGGGCTTTTCACTGACTGCCTGGGTGCTGCCCTGGACGACGGCGGCAATTTCAACCTGATCCTGCACGCTCGCTTCTCCCAAACCCTGCGAATAATAGTGTTTTCTGGTGTTTTTGAGGATTGTCGATAACAGGATGCGATCAAAACCAGCTTGGGGAATATCCTGGGGGACCACCATGGCATGCATGATGGTGGCATTCTCCAGGCCGTCGATCAGGCGGGTGAAATCGGCCAGATCCTGCAGTGTAGCTCGACGGTGCCGGCCTTCCAAATCCAGAACGTTAAGGGCGGAGGAACCGGCAATCGTGTACACATCTTCCAGGGTGACCTGGATTTCATTTTCGGGCCCTGAGCCGTAAAGGTTGAAAGCAGCCGGCGCGGTTTGCAATGCTCGGTCCAAGACTTGCTCGGGGATGTGTACAATCTGGGAGGTGAAATCCACGCGACAGCCAGCGTCGGAATAGATTTCCAGGGCAGGGCGCCATTCGACGCGCACCCCTGTTTTCCAGAGCACCCGCAGGACCGCCTGGTGGAGGCTCTGGATCTGAGGCTGGCTGAGAAATTGGAGCGGGGAGACAAGGTTGGGACGCATAGTTAGGCTTTCATCGAT
>CAIKOL010000219.1 GCA_903829085.1 uncultured Anaerolineales bacterium
ACTCTTGGAAAATACGGCTCGATCGGTTGCGAAAAACGCAACCGTCGGCGTGACCCTTCCAGCACTTCAACTATTTCCGCACATAGTCCGAAATCTCCAGATCCCGTACTTTCCGAGGTTGCCACCAAGCTCACGTCCGTAAACTCCACGATTAATTCCTTGCCGGAAATTAAACCTTTCCCCCCCACCAGGCATTCCCATGTTAACAGATCTTCCCTCCTCAGCAGCAGCACTTCCACGCGCCCACCGGTCGGCTTGTGGGCAAAGATGCGCGCTGGAATGACTCGCGTCCGGTTGATCACCAGCAGGTCACCGGGATTCAGGTACTCGCCGATATCGCGAAATATCCGTTGTTCCAGAGACCCAGTTTTCCGGTTCAATACAAGCAGGCGGGAAGAATCCCGCGGCTCTACCGGAGTCTGAGCGATAAATTCAGAGGGAAGGTTGTAATCGAAATCGGATGTTTTCATTTCTTCTGTGAGGCATCAGCCATGCCAGGAAATGCAATAAAGGCAAGGTAAAGCATCCACAAGATCAAGCAAATATGCAAGACGTCGTTTTCTGAAAACCAGACTCCTCTCGACCACAATGAATCGGTCAACCCGGAGACATAATACAAAAAATATGCCGCCACTGTCACTGCCAGCCACAACCACGCTCCTAAAAATGCCAGGTCAGGGCTTAGTTTGTATTTGCGATATCGCAAGAGATTGATGGTAAAGAATGCTAGGAAAGATGGAGTGCTGACTATCAAAAGGAATTCAAAAGAAATCAGGAATTTAACTGGCACAAATACGCCTGTCAGTATCAGGATGAGATATATCACCGCATTGCCAAGTGCATACGCCGAAAGTACCTTGCGCAGCCTGCCAAATGTACTGGATTGAGCCATCGCCATGGTCATGGCATCAACGCTCCAGACCGTGAAGAGCAAGTAGCCGATCTCCCACCAACTGGTCCAGAGGCATGCTTCCCGCCCAGCGCATTTGATTGCATAGCTGAAAGCTTCATAACTTGTTCCAGCCAGGAGCGCCCCAACTCCCCATAGAAGCAGGGCAATCCCCCACCACAAACGGGATTGTTGGTGTGCACGGATTTTCAGGAAATAGAGCCCGCTAACTATAGTCAGAATGCCAAGTAAATATACTATGGTAGTAGTGCTGGGCTGGACCAGTACTATTTCGTTTGCGCCTAGCTTGATATTCAAGAATGGTTGGATTTGGAGCCAGGTTGTCGGTGTTTGTAGAGGATTATATGGAATTGTGTTCAACCGGCCGCAAGCTGAGAGGAAAAGCATGCTGATGAGACCACAAAAAGTCCATTTAATAGAATTCTTCTTCATTTTAATTTCACATCAATCTCGGCTGCGTTTGCTCGTTATACTCGACCCCCAGGTGTTCATAGGCCGCTTTCGTCGCCACCCGCCCCTGCGGGGTGCGATCCAGGAAACCTAGTTGCAACAGGTACGGCTCAACTACTTCCATGATCGTCTCCGGCTCCTCGCTGATTGCAGCCGCGATCGTGTTCAACCCCACCGGGCCGCCGTTGTATTTCTGGATGACGGTTTTCAGCACGCGCCGGTCCAGGTCGTCCAAACCGAGCGGGTCCACCTGCAGCAGATCGAGAGCTTCCCGGGCTACCTGGCGAGTCACCGTCCCATTTGCCCGTACTTGGGCGTAATCCCTCACCCGCCGCATGAGACGCAGCGCCACGCGCGGCGTGCCGCGCGCCCGTCGTGCAATCTCCTCAATACCACCCTCATCGGCTTCTACATGCAGCTTCCCGGTCGCACGCCGGACGATGGCTTCCATTGCCTGCATATCGTAATAGTCCAGGCGGTACACAGCCCCAAAGCGCGCCCGCAACGGTGCAGTCATCAATGCCAGGCGCGTGGTCGCGCCGACCACGGTGAAGCGCGGTAACTTCAAGCGGATGGAGCGCGCTGAAGGGCCCTTACCAATGATGATATCGAGGGCATAATCTTCCATCGCCGGGTAGAGCACTTCTTCCACAGCCTTCCCAAGACGATGCACCTCATCAATGAACAAGACATCGCCAGCACGCAGGTTGGTCAGGATCGCAGCCAGATCCCCTGCCCGCTCGATGGCGGGGCCGGACGTGATCTTGATATTCACCTTCATCTCGTTTGCCACCACATGCGCCAGCGTGGTTTTTCCCAAGCCGGGAGGCCCATAGAAAAGCACGTGGTCAAGGGCTTCACCTCGCTGGCGGGCAGCCGCGATCAAAATGGCCAGGTTTTCTTTCACCTGCTGCTGTCCGATCAAATCCGAAAGCGACTGGGGCCGCAGGGTGGTATCCAGCCGGTCATCAGGCTTGGGTTCCGGGTCAAGGACGCGTTTTGATGCATCAGTCATGGGGTTGATTATAACCATTTTCGGACCTGTCACTCCCGATTCATTGCTATAATCGTGCCCATGCAAGACGAGGAACTCACAGTTTTCATCCTGGAAGGATTGAGTAAATCTCATGACCGCGACGATATCATTACCGGGATATGCGGAATCACCGGCTTGACGTGGGAAGAATCCGAAGACATGCTGGAGCGTGTCCAGGCGGAGAACCAGGCTGTCGTCGTCCGGCGTCAATTTCCGCTCATGTTTATTGTTGCATTAACTTTCTTCATCGCTGGCTTCGTACTGGCTGCATATGGAATTTATGCCATTTCTCTTTTCTTTTCGCCACAGGCAGGTTTGCCCGCGGATCTGACCACCTATTTCATGCCAATCATTGAACACGGACTTAATCCTCTTCATGTGGTTCAAACGACAATTCCTGCCTATTTCAAGCTTTTCGTTTTCTTTTTGTTTAGCCCCTTTTCTGCCATCTTTTTTGGGATCGCCATGATCATCGGCAGCTTGGTGGGAATGCAAGATGTTTGGGCTGCAATTCTCCACTGGTCTTAACTCAATTCCTTTTTCATTTTTTTCTTGGTTCAATCCACTTGCAAACTTATTAATTGTCCTGTATCCTTATCCTATGGACCCTCCCATCAGCATTATTACATTGGGAGTTACGGATCTGTGGCGGTCGATCTTTTTTTCGTTCTGGTCTTGGCCTGCTATCCAATTATAATAATGGTGAAAGAATTGCATTTTTCCAATTGATTGGAATACTTTTTCCCCAATGGAG
>CAIKOL010000220.1 GCA_903829085.1 uncultured Anaerolineales bacterium
CAGATGAAAGTATCGTCAAAAAAGCAACAATAATCATGGATCTGTTCATGCTCGATATGGCGCTGCACAGCTATAAGGGGCTATTCTGCGCAACAAGCGGGCGCTGCTATGAAACCCAAAAGCAAGACCCGTTTAAACAGGACGTCAGGGACATTATCGAAAAAGCCTTCGGCTTCGGTTTAGTTCAAGGCTATAGTTACAACCGCCTTTCGACCGAGTTTATTCTCAACGAAAAGTATATTGTGCCCCAGGTGATTTACAATATTGCTCACTGCGAAGACAGCTTTGAGGTCAAGACTTCCATGGGCCTTGATCTTGCAGAAATAAAGAAGAACTTCGGCCGTATGGATATCGACGACGCTGGCATGTTTATGTGGGCCATGGAAGCTTTTACAAACACAAAATCCGTCAACCTGACGATTGATATATTCCGCAAATGGAGGCTGCATACTAATGAGTTTCTAAAGGATATCAAGATGATTGATATTCCCCTTATTAGGAAATTGAACCTGTTGCCGCTCATTGTCAAGCTTTTAAATCCGGCAACACAGGGGGTCGCCATACAGCGTGCAAACACATACACATATAAAACAAAGCACTGGATGCTTTCCACAGCGCAAAACCACCACCCTCAAGAGTTCGGCGACCAGCAACATATCTGGCAGGCAACCTTGGAGAGGGGCATATCTGTTTTCACAACCCATCCAGCCGTGGCGTTTTTCGATGATAAGGCGCGCAGTTCTTCGCCTTCATACTGGGTCGGCAACGGCATAAACCCGCATTCAGCGCAGTATAAAAATATGAGCTTGTCATTGTATGATCTAAGAACGCGCAAGGGTTTTCTTGAAAGAAGCCGCCCGGAGCTTACGCACGCCTATTTCCCGTTTGAGAAGTTTGACAAGGTGATATTTGACAACCCCAATATTGTCATAGGGCAAAAGGGAGGCGCATATATCGCGCTGATCTCCCTAAGCCCACTAGAGAAAAAGGACAACTGCGAACTTATTCAAAAAGGCATGATAACAGGATGGGCAGCGTTACTTGGTGATGTGGAAGAATATGAAAGCCTTGATGTGTTTGCGGGATATGCAAACAGGTGCAAGCTCGAATTAGCCGGCAGAAGATTGACACTTAATGCCGAAAATGTCCTTGAAATCGAGTTCAAGAAGGGCTTTAGGGTTGACGGAAAGCTGGTTAATACTAATTATCAAAGGATCGAGAGCCCGTTTGCCAACGTGCCGTGCAAACCACAAACCATCGATGTCGATTACAAGGGCACAAAACTGCATCTTGGTTCTTACAATCAAATGCGAAAATGTGAATAGTTATCACTATGAATAAGTGGGAATGTTTTGAAAGGTAGTACAAATATGCCGGACGCATATTTTTCGAAAGTAATACAGCTCTGCGATTACTGGGTCAGCGTAAACAGGCCCGAAATGCGTTGGATGTGGGGACACGCTCTGATGGGTTATGCTCTGTCTGAACTTGATAGCCATTTGGGCACGGATAAATACACGCCATTTTTAAAGGCATTCTGCGATTACTATGTAAAAAAACCGCCGATTATTGATTATGCAGACAGAGCGGCGCCCGCGCTTATCACATACGCAATGCAGAAGAAGACGGGCAACACGGATTATGAGAAACTGACCGAAAAAGTGCTCGATTACATCCGCTACGAGCCGAGGCTTGTAGATGACGCCGTCAATCACCTCGGTACAAGCCTCGAGAGCAGGTTCTATCCCAAATCGATTTGGGTCGACAGCCTGATGATGTTCTGCGTCTTCCCCGCTCGATATGCCAAAGAGCAAGGCGACAAGCAGCTGCTCGATTTTGCTGCCCGTCAGCCTGAAATATACAGTCGCTGTATGCAGGACCAGGATGATAAACTTTGGTACCACAGCTATTGGGTCAGGTTAAAAAGCCACTACCCGGTTAGTAAGCTATATTGGGGGCGGGGAAACGGCTGGGTAATGAGTGCGCTTCCGATGATTCTCGATCATATCGGTCCTGACCACCCCGAGCATCAGAAAATCCGTAGCATTTTGCAGGATACTGCTCAGGCCTTGCTCAAGTATCAACGTGAAGACGGAACTTTTGCTACCGTGTTGAATATGCCCGGGAAAACCTACCGCGAGCTTTCGGCAACTGCGCTGATTGCTACGGGATTGCTGCACGGCGTACGATGTGGGTATTTGGATAAGTGCTGTCTGCAGCCGGGGATAAAAGCGTTTAAAGCCGTTGCGGAAAGTATTACATCAACCTATAAGGGTGTATTTATGCCGGAAATAAGTGTGCCAACCATTCCGCTACCGCTTTTCCCATATTTAGGCTATAAGCTGACACCGCGAGCAAAGAACGTTACCTATGGCATTGCAGCGGCGGTTTTTGCGGCAATCGAATACAACCTTTATTCCAAATTGCCATAGAGCAATGTTGATGTAAGAAGAATGGGAACTTCTGGTCGGTACAAATAAACCATATAAGGAGACAGCATGGAAACACAAGCATCCCCCAAATTAAGCTTCTGGCGCAAGGTAGCCTTCGGTCTTGGTGACATCTACGGCGGTGGATCGATGGTGGTGATCGGCTTCTACTATCTGGTTTTCCTGACCGACGTCATCCGCATCAACCCGGCCCTGGCCGGTACGGTCATCCTGATCAGTAAGTTCTACGATTCCATTACTGACCCGTTCGAGGGCATCCTGACCGACCGTACCCGCACGCGAATGGGCCGGCGCAAGCCCTATCTGGTGGTCGGCATCCCGCTGGTATTCCTGTCCTTCTTCCTGATGTGGTACCCGACGGCACTGGCTAGCGAGATCGGGCGCTTCGTCTTCGTCCTGCTGACCTACCTATTCTTCTCCACCATCGTCAGCATCGTCCTCCTGTCGTACAATGCGGTCATCCCCGAGCTGACCCCGGATTACAACGAACGCACTTCGATCAGTTCCTTCCGCATCTTCTTTTCCTCAATCGGATCGATCATCGCGGCAGTGGCCCCGCTCGAGATCGTCAAGGCGTTCCCGGATGTGCACCAGGGTTACATCGCCATGGGGATCGCCTTCGGCCTGCTCTTCGCCCTGCCTTTCATCTTCACCGTCCTGGCCATTCGCGAGCGACCCGACTTCTCCCGCCCGCTGACCAAGTTCAACTGGCGCGAGGGCTTCATCGAGCCGTTCAAAGTCAAGACCTTTGTGCTGGCCCTGGCGATGTACCTGATGGCCTTCGTCGCCATGGACGTGGTCCAGAGCGTGGTGGTCTACTACATGAAGAACTACATCCAGCACCCGCAGGACATCACCATGGTCAACGGGACGCTGCTAATCGCCCAGCTCGTCGTCCTGCCGGCCTTCGTCATCCTAAGCCGCAAGACCAATAAGCGCACCGCCTACATCGTTGGGGCAATCCTATGGATACTGGTCATGCTGACCAGCCTGTTGCTCAGCCCTGGCCAGCCGCGCTGGATCATGTACCTGTTCGCTGCCTTCGTCGGTTTTGGCACCGGTGGGGTGGTGGTGATCATGTACGCCATCTTCCCCGACGTTCCAGACGTGGGCGAGCTGCGCACCGGCAAACGCCAGGAGGGCACCTTCTCGGCGATGACCACCTTCATGCGCAAGCTCAGTTCGGCCTTCTCACTCTTCCTGGTGGGCAACTTCCTCAGCCTGACCGGCTACCTGCCGCCGGTCCAGCAGGTGGTCGATGGGGCTACCCGGCTGGTCGAGCAGCCCCAGTCGGCTCAGTTCCTGCTCTTCCTGCGACTGCTGTTCATGCTTGTCCCACTGGTTTTCCTCAGTCTGGGAGTCTGGGCAGCATTCCACTTCCCGCTCACACAGGAGACTCATCAACGCCTGACCCGCTTGCTAGATGCCCGCCGCTCTGGTACGCCTGAGACCGAGGCAATGCACGCCGAAGCTGACAAGCTCAGCCGCCTGCTGGTGGGAAAGGGGCGCTGAAATGAGACGATTTTTCAGATTAAACTAAAAAAAAAGCCCTAAATAAGATTGACATACCTGCCGGGTAGGATCTGCCCCTATGGCATCACGATATCTTGCGCCGGGATGGCTTGCCATTCCAGCAGGAAGAAGTGGAATTGATCCAGCAGATCACGCAACGCAACGGATAATAATCCAGCCAACCTCAAAGCGAATCTTAATAGAAAAGAGAATAAGCGATGGTGCATTTTGAAACTACCCAATCAAGCGGAAGCCCGATAAATGTCACGATAGCCAGAATCAGGTTTGAGCATCTCAGCGACTCGCTTGGAATCGGGGTAGCCCGTCCACGGTTGTCCTGGCTGGTGCGAACCAGCGTGCCTGGCTGGATCCAGGCCGCCTACGAAATCGAAGCCTATACACCTGATAGCCAGCTTTACGCCGGGACAGGCCGGGTTGAATCCTCTGAATCGGTGCTGGTGCCCTGGCCGTTCCCGCCGCTGGCATCGCGCCAACGCCTTTGGGTACGGGTGCGAACCTGGAGCACAGCCGGGCAGGTTTCTTCCTGGAGTGAGCTCTTTCCAGTCGAAGCCGCACTTCTGGATACGAGCGACTGGAAAGCCAATTTCATCATCCCGGACTGGGAGGAAGACGTTACCCAACCTCAGCCTGGTCCGCTGCTGCGGAAGGATTTCGACCTGCGCGCGCAGGTGAAACAGGCGCGGCTTTACATCACGGCCCTGGGGGTGTACCAAGCTTATTTAAATGGCGTCGTGGTTGGCGATCATGTGATGGCTCCCGGTTGGACCAGCTACCATCACCGCCTGCGCTACCAGATGTTCGATGTGACCGATCTTTTGCGCGCCGGTCCCAACGCCCTGGGCGCCATGCTGGGCGATGGCTGGTTCAGAGGGCGGCTAGGATTCGGGGGGGGCACGTCGAATGTTTACGGCGACCGGCTGGCGCTTCTGGCACAGCTCGAGGTGGAGTACGCCGACGGTGTGACCGAATGCATCAAGACAGATGAAGCATGGCGGGCCGCAACCGGCCCCATCCTGTTCAATGATATTTACGATGGCGAGATTTACGATTCTCGTTTAGAAAAGCCCGGCTGGTCAAAACCGGGTTTCAACGACAGTACCTGGGCAGACGTCAAGAAAATTGACTGGGATCTGGCAACCCTCTTTGCGCCCCTAGGGCCGCCAGTACGCGCCACCGAGCTGGTCACACCGGTTGCCATCAGCACCTCACCCTCCGGCCGAACATTGGTTGACTTTGGACAGAACCTGGTGGGTCGCTTGCGCATCTCGGTGCAAGGGTCAGTCGGGCAGATGATCACCTTGCGGCACGCCGAGGTCCTAGAACACGGTGAGCTGGGCACGCGCCCCTTACGCCACGCCAAAGCCACCGATCGCTACATTCTCAATGGCACAGGGGTGGAAACTTGGGAGCCACGTTTCACCTTCCATGGCTTCCGTTATGCCGAAGTGGAGGGCTGGCCGGGCGAGATGAAAATCGAAGATCTGCGTGCCGTGGTCTGCCATTCGGATTTGGAACGTACCGGCTGGTTTGCATGCTCGGATCCGTTGATCAACCGGCTGCATGAAAACACCCTCTGGAGCATGTGCGGTAATTTCCTGGATATTCCATCCGACTGCCCACAGCGCGACGAGCGCCTGGGCTGGACCGGCGATATCGAGGTTTTCTCGCCCACTGCTTCCTTTCTATACGATTCAGCCGGGTTCCTTACCTCCTGGCTGCGCGACCTGTCCGCCGAACAGAAAGAATACGGAGGGGTACCCTTTGTGATACCCAACGTTTTGCCAGGCAAGAATCCACCTGCAGCCGCCTGGGGTGACGCGGCCACTGTGATCCCCTGGGTACTGTACCAGCGCTTTGGTGATACACAGGTGCTGGCAGACCAGTTTGAGAGCATGCGCGCCTGGGTTGACTTACTGACCTCCATCGCTGGAGCGAGCCGCTTGTGGGATAAGGGTTTCCAGTTAGGCGACTGGCTGGACCCAGCCGCCCCGCCGGACAACCCGGCCGCTGCCCGCACACCCGGTTTTATCATCGCCACGGCCTATTTTGCCCGCTCATCTGAACTTGTTGGACTGGCGGCCGGGGTGCTGGGCAAAACGCAGGAGGAAGTGACCTATCGGGAACTGGCCCGCGAGGTGCGTGAAGCCTTCAACCGCGAATATGTCAGCCCGACCGGGCGTTTGTTAAGTGACTCCTCCACAGCTTACGCCCTAGCCCTGCAGTTTTCGCTGCTGCCCACACAAGACCAGCGCCAGCATGCCGGCAAGCGGCTGGCTGCCCTGGCCCGCGCCAATGGATTCCGCATCAGCACAGGCTTTGTTGGCACACCGCTGATCTGCGACGCGTTGTGCAGCGAGGGCTTGCAGGAGGTGGCTTTCCGGCTGCTGACCGCACGCGAAAACCCTTCCTGGCTCTACCCGGTAACCATGGGCGCCACCACCATCTGGGAGCGTTGGGACAGCATGCTGCCAGATGGCTCAATCAACCCCGGCGAGATGACCTCCTTCAACCATTACGCACTGGGCGCTGTATCCGATTGGATGCACCGCACCATCGGCGGGCTGATCCCGGCTGCACCGGGCTACCACCGGTTGGAAATCAATCCACAACCGGGTGGCGGCCTAACCTGGGCCAACGCAAAACACATTACCCCTTACGGCCCAGCCGCATGCGCCTGGAAGATAGCAGGCGAGCAGATCACCGTTGAGGTCGAGGTTCCCCCGAACACATCCGCACTGGTCCATTTGCCGGGTAAACCGGAGGGTGAGGCTCTGGAAGTCGGTTCCGGAAAGCATTCCTGGAACTATGCGTACTGTGATCAACGAGCCAGGCGTCTTCGGCTGACTTTGGATAGCACAATGGGTGAGATCATCGATGATAATGAGGCACTGCCGCTTGTGTTGGCCGCCATCCATAAGTACGGAACTGAAGTGACTGACCGTATGATGGCCCAGGAGCAGCTTCAAGTCCACCAGGCTGTATCGTTTATGCCCCAGGGTCCTGAAATCCTTGCCAGTGTCGCTGAAGCATTAGCATCCCTGAACCGTTAGAGCTTTCCGATCACTCCACAAACTGGAAAACTGTGCCTTGGGAATGTCATCTCCGAGACGCGGTTTTCCGGAAGGAACCGGGAGATGAGTCACGAAAATGTCGAATCGTTTGGAAGATGTACTCTCTGGTAAAGAGGATAATTACATCATTATTATGGAGGAAGCCAGATCACGTGAAATGCAGGTATCAAACAACAAATCCCATGCAAAAGGGATTATCCAAAATACACGAAATTGGGAATCGTATGATTACATACCATCTGGCAATTGATATTGGCGCTTCCAGCGGACGCATGATCTTGGGCAGTATGCAAAATGGCTATTTATCGGCTGAAGAAATCCATCGGTTTGAAAATTTACCGGTGATCCATCATGGTTCTCTTTGCTGGCAGACAGATTTGATCTTCGCTGAGATACTGACCGGTTTGAAGAAGTGCGTAAACCTGAAAAAAATTCCACAAAGTATGGGGATCGATACCTGGGGTGTTGATTTCACTCTTATCGACCGCGACGACCGCCTGATAGGAGATTGCGTTGCTTACCGAGATCAACGTACCCATCGGATGGATAATGAAGTTACCAAACTGATCTCACCAGAAAAGCTTTACCAGCGCACCGGTATCCAAAAGCAGCTTTTCAACTCCATCTACCAGCTTTATTCTCTGAAACTGACCCACCCAGAACAACTCTCCAACGCCATATCCTTCCTTATGGTCCCGGAGTACTTGAATTTTCTACTTACAGGTGCCATCAAGAACGAATACACTAATGCCACAACTACTGGTCTGGTCAACGCGCAATCCAGAGATTGGGATTGGGAACTCATCGAACAGTTAGGCTTTAAGCTTTCGCTGTTTGGTGAACTGAGTCTTCCAGGGACTTCAATCGGGTCACTTAGGCCCGAGATTGTCCGGCAGGTAGGATTCCCCGGCGAGGTTATTCTTCCCCCTTCCCACGATACAGCATCGGCAGTACTTGCGTGTCCCTTAGGCGCAGAAGATGAGTTGTACTTGAGTTCCGGAACCTGGTCGTTGATGGGTACCGAGCTCTCACAGGCAAATTGTAGTGAAGCCAGTCGGCGGGCAAATTTCACCAATGAGGGCGGCATCGAATACCGTTACCGATTCTTGAAGAATATCATGGGGTTATGGATGATCCAATCACTGCAGCGGGAACTGGGTAAGAACGTGTCCTTCCCCGAGATCATACACCTGGCGCAAGAAGCACATGGATTTCCTTCTATCGTGAATGTCAACCAAAGTGATTTTTTTGATCCTGCCAGCATGATGCAGGCAATACAGGACGATTGTATTCGCACTCAGCAGCCAGTACCTACCACACCTGGTGAAATCGCAGAATGTATTTATCAAAGCCTGGCGAGGAGTTATACACAAACTGTAAGGGAAATAGAACAAATTACAGGCAGGAGATATTCCGCAATCCACATTGTAGGCGGAGGCAGTCAGGATGAGTACCTGAATTACTTGACCCAGCAAGCCACCGGCAAAAAAGTCTTTGCCGGTCCAATCGAAGCTACCGCAATTGGAAACCTTCTAGCCCAAATGATCCAGGCGGGTGAGATCGCTTCTGTGATCGAAGCCCGAAAAATAGTTGCTCTATCCTTCGATATCCATCAAATATAAAGGTGTCGTTATGAACTCTATACTACAAAAATACGAAGTGTCAAAACTTGAATATCAAAAAATTGGCATCGATTCTGACGCCGCTCTCGAGAAATTGAAACGGAAAGCGATTTCCATCCATTGTTGGCAGGGGGATGACGTAACCGGGTTTGAAGATTCTGGCGCTTTAACTGGCGGAATTTCAGCCACAGGGAACTATCCCGGCAAGGCTAGAAACGCGCAAGAATTGATGGCAGACCTGGATATCGCTTTATCGCTTATTCCAGGAAAACATCGATTGAACTTGCACGCGATGTATGCGATCACGAATGGCGAACGAGTTGATCGCGATGCTCTTGAACCACGACACTTTGCCGACTGGATTGATTATGCCAAAGATCGCGGTCTAGGGTTGGATTTCAATCCCACGTTTTTCTCTCACCCCAAAGCTGCGGAGAATCTAACCCTTTCCAGCCCGGATGAAGAAACCCGTTCTTTTTGGGTACGGCATGGAAAAGCCTGCCGTAGGATAGCAGCCGAATTTGGAAAGCAGTTGGGCACTCCCTCTCTTTGCAATGTCTGGATCCCGGACGGATACAAGGATCACCCGGCAGATCGTCTTGGCCCCCGCTTGCGATTAAAGAATAGTCTGGATGAGATCTTCGCAGAAAAATTCGATTCTCATTATTTACTCGACAGCGTCGAAGGTAAGGTCTTTGGGATTGGTATCGAGGGATTCACCGTCGGCTCCCATGAATTCTATTTGGGTTACGCAACCAGAAATGGTCTCTACTGCCTGCTGGATAATGGGCATTATCACCCCAACGAGAATGTCTCAGATAAGATATCTGCCATGCTAACGCTGTTCGACCGGGTTCCCCTTCATGTGACCCGCCCCATGCATTGGGATAGCGATCATGTGGTCCTGCTGGACGACGAACTCAAAGCGATCACCAATGAGATCGTCCGCTGTGAGGCATTGGATAGGGTTTTGATTGGTCTGGATTATTTCGATGCTTCAATCAATCGGATCGCTGCCTGGGTAATTGGAGTACGCAACATGCAGAAAGCGCTGTTACAAGCACTATTAATGCCGCATGCAGAATTGAAAGCCCTTCAGGATGCGAACTGTTTTACTGAACAAATGATGCGCACTGAAGAACTGAAAACCTACCCCTGGGGTGCGGTGTGGAACTATTTTTGTGAACAAAACAATGTTCCGATACGCGAATCCTGGTTTCCCAGGGTACAGGATTATGAAAATAAAGTTCTGAGCAAAAGGAGCGCGAAATGACAATTACAGACCTGGAGTTCATTCAAAGTTTCATTCGCATGGCAAACGATGGTTTTGCATTGGGCTGGCACGAACGCAATGGCGGCAACCTGAGCTACCGCATGACATCTGAAGATGTTGTAGTTGCCAAGCCGTTTTTCAAGGATCATCACCCATCTGTGCCTATTGGAATTGCCATCCCCAATTTGGCTGGTGAGTATTTCCTTGTCACAGGCAGTGGAAAATTCTTCCGCAATATAAGCATTGCTCCTGAAGACAATATATGTATCATTGAGATCGATGGAAAAGGTGAAAATTACCGCATAGTTTGGGGGCTCAAAAATGGTGGAACCCCTACAAGCGAACTTCCTTCCCACTTATTAAATCATGGCGTAAAAAAAGAAAGTTCACATGGAGGGCTACGGGTAATCTACCATGCCCACCCAACCAACATTATTGCCATGACTTTTCTCCTCCCCCTGGATGACCGGACATTCAGCCGCATATTATGGACAATGGCAACCGAATGCCCGGTAGTGTTCCCGGATGGGGTAGGCATCGTTCCATGGATGGTTCCAGGTGGGCGTGAAATCGGGATCGCCACCGCTGAGCTCATGGAAAAATATAATGTGGCGATCTGGGCGCATCACGGTATGTTCTGTGCTGGCATCGATTTTGATACTACCTTTGGATTGATGCATACCGTTGAAAAATCTGCTGAAATTTATTTCAAAGTCATATCTGCTGGAAAAGTAAGGCAAACAATTACAGACCAAAACCTACGAGATCTGGCGAAGGCATTTCATGTCAACCTCAGAGAAGAGTTCCTTGATTGATCTAAAATTAGAAATACTCATATTCAGGTAATCCATATTAAATTCACTTTGAAAGGATATCCTAATGACGATCGCTCCTTGCAGACCCAAGTGGGCAGGTACGATGACCGACCGCGATCGCTTCAACCGGCAGATGCACTACCAGCCAGTGGATCGTAGTTTCAATATGGAATTCGGTTACTGGGAGGAGAATTACAAGCAGTGGCCAATGTTCGTCAAGAATGGGATCACGAATGAGCTTGAAGCCAACCATTACTTCAGCTTTGATCGGATTTGGACCATCAGCGGAAACGTCTGGCTCTATCCAAGTTTTGCCAACCAGATTGTGGAAGAAAGGGCAACAACCACAGTTATCATGAACGAAGATGGGGTGCTGGCTGAAGTTCCAAAAGACCGGCATGACACGATCCCCCATTTCCTGAAACCGACAGTGGTGACTCCGGCAGATTGGCAGCGTGTGAAAGCAGAGAGACTGCAGAGGAATGATCCTGCCCGTAAAATGGATATCGAAGCACTTAAATTTTTTGATCCCGTCGACCGCGATTTCCCCCTGGGTATCTGGTGTGGCTCGATGATCGGCAAGATCCGTGACATGCTGACCTTCGAGGGGCTGGCCTATGCCATCTACGATTACCCGGAAATGATCGAGGACATGGTGGAAACTGCCTGCGTGCTGGTGGAGGATTCGCTCGACCAACTGCTGCCTCACTTTAAGCTGGATTTCGCCGCAGGGTGGGAGGACATTTGTTATAAAGGCGGGCCGATCGTGTCACCCAGATTCTTCCGGGAGATTGTCATGCCGCGTTATAAACGCATCAGTCGAAAGTTGCATGCTGCCGGTGTTGACATTTGGTACATGGACTGTGACGGGGATGTGCGCCCGATCTTGCCAGCAATGATGGAGGGGGGAGTTAATTGCCTCTTTCCCTTTGAAGTAAATGGGTGCTCCCATCCATCCGAACTATTGGATGAATATGGCAAAGACTTAAGGATCATGGGGGGAGTGGACAAAATCGAATTGGGCAAAGGCCGGGAGGCCATCAAGGCTTATCTGCAAACGTTGATACCTTTGGTTGAACGCGGTGGTTATATCCCCTTCTGCGATCATCGTTGCCCTCCCAATGTTGATCCTGATGACTACCTTTATTATCTTGATCTTAAAGAAGAATTATATGGCATGAAACGGTAAGAGGAAATATGCAGACGAATTGGCCTGCCAGGCCGCCTTGTATAATCAATCCTACTTCCAATCTAAAAGATGAGAACATATGGATACCCTTGTAAAAAGCATCAACGATAATATCCTCCAAGGCCAGCACAAGATCGTTGAAGTAAAAACACAGGAAGCTCTGAATTCGGGCATTGCTCCCAAAGTCATCCTCGACGAGGGCATGATCGCCGCCATGGCAGAGGTAGGTCGCCTGTTCGAAATCGGGGAATATTTCGTGCCCGAAATGATGGTCGCAGCGCGCGCAATGAAGGCGGGACTTGCGCTGCTGAAACCCCAGTTGGTCAAGGCAAACGTCAAGTCGCTGGGCAAGGTCGGCATCGGGACCGTCCAGGGCGACCTGCACGACATCGGCAAGAACCTGGTCGGCATCATGCTGGAAGGAGCTGGATACGAGATCCTCGACCTGGGAACGGACGTCTCCCCGGAGAAATTCGTGGAAGCAGTAAAGACCGACAAAGTGGATGCACTTGCCCTCTCGGCTTTGCTGACGACGACCATGCCGAATATGATATCGACGATCGCAGCGCTGGAACAGGCCGGTATGCGAAAACAAGTAAAAGTGATGATCGGTGGGGCGCCAATCACCGAAGAATACGCCCGCCAAATCGGGGCGGATGGCTACGCCCCGGATGCCAGCCGGGCTGTGACCCTGGCGAAGATTTTAATCCCTGCCGTCTGACGCTGTTGGGGACCAGTATTGCGAGATGAAGAACGTTCCTGTGGGAATGGCATATCTGGAAACCATCCTCAACTACGAAACAAATGTGCTTTCCTGCCGCAACTGACTGACTTGGTTGCAAGGGTGATCAACTCTTATGAAAGTTAGGAAAGGAAAAAAGATGACAACAAAAAGAATGCTCTTGAACGAGACTTCCTATTTTGGTGCAGGATCAAGAAGTATCCTGCCCAAAGAGATCAGCCGCCGCGGGTTTAAAAAAGCATTGGTGGTTACAGACAAAGATTTGGTTAAGGCTGGTGTTACCGGGAAGGTGCTGATATTGCTGGATGAAGGGAATATCCCTTACGAAGTGTATTCCGATATTAAACAGAACCCAACCATTGCAAACGTGCAGGGAGGAGTGGCGGCGTTCACCCGTTCCGGCGCGGACCTGATCATTGCGGTGGGAGGCGGGTCTCCCATCGACACAGCCAAGGCCATCGGCATGATCGCCAGCAACCCGGAACATGCCGATGTCAGGTCATTAGAAGGGATGGCTGCTACGAAGAACCATTCCATTCCGATTATTGCGCTTCCAACAACTGCTGGAACGGCTGCTGAAGTCACGATTAACTATGTAATCACAGACGAAGATCGTGTAAAGAAAATGGTTTGTGTCGATCCCAACGATATTCCTATGATTGCTATCATTGATCCTGAACTCATGCTCTCTATGCCAAAGGAACTTACCGCTGCAACGGGGATGGATGCCTTGACACATGCAATTGAAGGCTACATTACCAAAGGCGCCTGGGAAATGACAGATTTTCTGGAGCTGAAAGCAATAAGCTTGATCGCCAAGCACCTCAGGAATGCAGTCAATAACCCTTCTGATATAGATGCTAGAAGCGGAATGGCTTTAGCGCAATATATTGCCGGCATGGGTTTCTCCAATGTCGGGTTGGGTATTGTTCATTCAATGGCACATCCGCTAGGAGCACTTTATGATACGCCGCACGGAGTAGCCAATGCTCTCCTTTTACCGTACGTGATGGAGTTTAATGCGCTGGCTGCCGGGCAAAAATATAAAGAAATTGCCTTCGCGATGGGTCTCATCAGCATTGAAAGTGCACATGCTGACGACACAACGCGTGCAGTTATCGAAGCTGTGAGACAACTCTCCAAAGACATAGGTATTCCACAAAAACTTTGGGAGATTGGTGTAAAAAAGGAAGATCTTGAAAAACTTGCCGAAGCGGCATTTAATGACGTTTGCACGCCTGGAAATCCCAGGGATGTGACAGTTGCTGATATTTTGGATATTTATCGAAAAGCTTACGGATAGTTTTGAATCTGAAGCTGATTCGACCAACCTTCAATACTCTCACTGCTGCCGAGGTTTGTCATTCCTGTAATAAACGGTAGGGCCAACTTTTTTTGATATCGGCTTGCCTTCGTGCCATGAAGAAGAATATCCTGGCTGAAATATCAGACTCACGCGTAATGTGCGAGCACGAAAACACGAGTGTGGCCATTGCAATTCTCATCCCGAAGATACTCATAATCGTGTTTATCACGATACGGAGTATGGTTTTCCCCTCAAGGATGACCATCTGCTCTTTGAGCGTTTCGTTCTGGAGATTAATCAAACAGGGCTTTCCTGGATCACCATTCTAAAAAAAGCCGACAATTTTCGTTCCGCATATGATTATTTTGATATCGACAAAGTTGCATCTTATGGTGAAGCAGATCGAGCCCGATTGCTCGGCGATCCTGGCATCATTTGGAATCGACTGAAGGTGAATGCGGCAATTGAAAATGTGCGCCGCATACAAAGCTTGCGGACAGAGCATGGGTCTTTCAAAGGATGGTTCGATAGTCATCATCCGCAAACCTTGGAAAACTGGACTGCGCTGTTCAAGCGGAACTTCGTGTTTACGGGCGGGGAGATCGTGAAGGAATTTCTCATGAGCACTGGGTACCTTCCTGGTGCTCATGAGCCGGATTGCCCGGTTTACGAAGTCGTGGTTGCCAAGCGTCCGCCTTGGTATTCGAAATAATCTCGATGTGCCTATTGGAGAATGATTTCCGTTGAAAGTACGAAGCCTTTCTCGTAGTTATTGCGTTCAG
>CAIKOL010000221.1 GCA_903829085.1 uncultured Anaerolineales bacterium
CCATACGGGGGAACAGCCAGCTGTGCGGCACATCGTTTGTGTAGAACACGCTCGCAGAGGTGGGCAGACGGGCCACCGCGCCCCAGCCCGTCAGCAGCACGCCCCGCTGCCCGGTGAGTTCCAACGCACGCAGAACCAGACGAGTTAGACGTTCCGGGTCTTTGTCGCTCATACTGCCAAAGCTGACATATACCGGCGGCGGGCCGCTCTCCAGAAAGCGCAGCAACTCCGCAGGCGGTTGCCAATTCGGTTGAGCGTCCAGAAACCAATAGCCTGTGACGTGGAGATTATCTGCCCAATCCGGCGGCTTGGGCAGCACCTGGGGACTGTAGCCATACAGCCACGGCGTGCCATAGTCACCGAGGGTGTCGATCATCTCGCGCATCGAGTGCCAGGGGGGCAGCCCCAAGCACGTGGTGCGCCAGTGGTTGAGCAGTCCGCCTACGAAGAGCCACCCCGCGCGCATATACAGCGTATACGTCAGGTAGTTGTAGCCGCCGCCTAACGAAAAGCGAAACGGCAACATGAACATGGGAAAAGCGCGGGTGGGTGGAAACAGCGGCTGCAAAGACACCACAGCCATCGGGATGTCACGCTGGCTGGCAATGTCCACGCCGAGACTTGCGATGGAGCTCAACACCAGGAAATCTGCCTCCTGCGCCGCTTGCCAACAATCGTCCATCACCCCCGCCAGGTACGTCTCAAACCCGGAACGAAACCCCCGCAATATCCGTACCACATTGCGGCCTTTTAAGGCATCCCGCTGCTCCGGCTTCTGCATAAACTCCTGCAGACTGAAACGCAGCGGATGCACGTCAATACCATACGACCGGATCCACTCAACAAGATCGCGCGAAGCCACCAGCGTCGCGTGGTGCCCTGCTTGTTGAAGGCCCATGGCCAACGCTACATACGGTTGGGTATCGCCACGCGAGCCAAATGTACAGATGGTAATCCTCATACCCTCTCCCTGAAGCGAGCACCCTTCTAGCGGTTCGGCTCACCTGCCGCCGATTTGAACAAGCCAATTATCAATCCAGGCACTAAATTTGGCAAATGGCCGCCGCATACCCGCGCCGAAGACGGCTGCCGGGGGCGATTTTATTCAATAGGCCCAGGGCTGTTTCCTGGGGCAGATTATCGAGCGGTCTGTTCATCATAAAAACAGAACATTCATACCAACTAATCTCGCACAACCTGAAATGGGGCTAGCATTTTAAGGCCCTTCCGTTTTTAGTGTGAAAGAACCATCTCACCACAAAGGACACAACGGACAAGAAGGAAGAACGTGCTCGGAGCCACTTTTTTAAACCTTTGTGTCCTTCGTGTCCGTCGTGGTAAAAGGAATCCCGTTAAAAACGGGAGAGCTTATTTTAATCAAGCGCCCTGACTTTCGGGTGAAGCAGACCTAAGCCAATCAGGCCGGTCTGGAGCATGCCCCCGACAATAAAAATCAACGCCGGGCCAAGGATACCGGTTGCCCACCCGCCAACCGCGTATCCCAGCGGTGCTAAAAGGGAAGAACCCAGAAAATCCACACTGGAGACGCGCCCTTGCAGCTCACGCGGAATCTGTTCCTGAAGGGTATTCACCCAGATCAACCCGAGCGCAGTATTGGCTCC
>CAIKOL010000222.1 GCA_903829085.1 uncultured Anaerolineales bacterium
CGCGAAGCGGTCCGCCCAACACCCCCATCTCTTTCCCTACTCACGGAGATTCCCAAAGAGCCTAAATTCTGCCAGTGGTAGAATTGATGGATATGCCCAGCCTCGAAGAGTCCGTCCAGGAACACCTTAAACACAACATCACCGTCAACCTGCTGGATGGCGCTTTTTATGGTTTTGGCTGGGGGTTTGGTTCTGTCGGCACCATCGTAACCCTGTTTGTCAGCCGCATGACCCACTCGGCGATATTGATCGGCTTGATCCCCGCCATCCATGCCGTGGGATGGCAGTTGCCCCAACTGTTTATGGCTAACTCGGTGGCGCGCTTGCGGCGTTACAAACCCATGGTCATGTGGATGACCATCCACGAACGGCTGCCGTTTCTGGCCCTGGGGGTGGTCGCCCTCTTCATGACAGCCTTGGGGAATAAAGCTGCCCTCATCTTGACCTTCATCATCCTCATTTGGCAGGGATTGGGAGCCGGGTTCACCGCCAATGCCTGGCAAAGCATGATCGCCAAGATCATCCCTTCCGACTGGCGTGGCACTTTCTTCGGCGCCCAGGCCGGGCTGTCGAACGTGCTCATCAGCGTGGCTGCCATCGCCGCGGGGGTCATCCTGGACAGGGTGCATGACCCGCTCAACTTTGCCATCTGCTTCAGCCTGACCATCGTCGGGATGGGACTCTCGTTGTTCTTCGTGGGTCTCACCCGCGAACCGGTGGATAATGAGAAGGTCATTCCAACTCGCCAGGCTTCCCCTTGGAAAGGCGGCCTGGAGATCCTGCGCAGCGATAGAAATTTCAGCGCCTTCCTGGTCATCCGCCTGCTTGCACAGTTCGCCACCATGGGCTTTGCCTTTTACATTGTGTACGGCCTGGAACGCTTCGGGATGAGCGACCTGACCGCTGGCCTGCTGACCGCCGCCCTTACCATCACCCAGACTGTTGCCAACGCGGTCATGGGCTGGTTGGGAGATCGTCTCGGGCACCGCGCCATGCTCATCGCCGGTTCGGTGGCTGTCACGCTCAGTTCCTTGATGGCCTGGGGTGCGCCGTCTTTGAATTGGATGTACCTGGTCTTTATCCTCTCCGGGCTGGCAAACGTGGCCTACTGGACCATCGGCATGGCCATCACCGTCGAATTCGGGACGGAGGAAACCCGCCCCACCTATATCGGCCTGTCGAATACGCTGGTGGCTCCTTTCACCATCATCGCCCCTCTGCTCGGAGGCTGGATTGCTGACAGCGCCGGTTTCCAGACCACGTTCATGATCTCGGCGGTTGGCGGGCTGGTTATTGCCGGTCTGCTGTTCTGGCTGGTGCGGGACCCCCGCCCGCGCCGCTGGAAAACCAGGATCACTGAGGTCCAGGGAAATTGATAGCCTCTGACAGCATCCTCGGGTAAAATCCAATCATCCTGATTAATCCATCCCAAATCTCTTCGTAGCATTTTGTGGCTTTGTTCTAAGAAAGGTTTTTTTATGCGACCAGTCGCCATCATCGGAATCGGCCAGACCAAAATTGACGAACAGTGGGAAAAATCCATCCGCCAGATCGCCGTGGAAGCCTTGCATGCCGCCTTGCAAAACGCCGGCCGCGAAAGCGCGGATGGCCTCTTTGTGGGTAACATGATGTCCGGCATCCTCAACAGCCAGAACAACCTGGCTCCGCTTGTGGCCTCCTGGGCTGGGCTGAAGGTCCCCGCCGTCAAGGTGGATGCCGCTTGTGGGTCTGGCGGGGCTGCCCTCCGCTCCGGGCTGATGGCTGTAGCCTCCGGGGAACTTGATTCCGCCCTTGTGCTGGGTGTCGAAAAAATGACCGACCGCCACCCGCACGAAGTGACCGCTGCCCTCGCCACTGCCGCGGATGCAGATTACGAGGCCGAGATGGGCGTCTCGTTCGTCGGGTTGAACGCCCTGCTCATGCGCCGCTACATGCACGAGTACGGCTGGAAGCACGCCGATTTTGCCCCGTTTGCCATCAACGCGCACGCCAACGCAATGCACAACCCCTTCGCCCGCCTGCACCACAAGATCACCCTCGAAGACTTTGAAAAATCGGCCATGATTGCCACGCCTGTCAACCTGCTGGATGCTTCGCCGATCGGAGATGGCGCTGCTGCCTTGTATCTCGTCCCGGCCGATTCGTTGCGCGCTGGAACCCGTATCCTGATTGCCGGTTCTGCCTGCGCCACCGACACGCTTGCCATCCATGATCGTTCTGACCCGCTGTTCCTCACCGCCGCATACAAGTCTTCCCGGGAGGCCTACCGGCAGGCCGGAGTGGAGCCGCACGATATTGACGTATTTGAACTGCACGACGCTTTCACTATCATGTCAGCTCTCTCGCTGGAAGCCTGCGGCTTTGCCGAACGCGGGCAAGGTCCCCGGCTTGGCCTGGATGGAAGCATCACCCCGGCTGGCAGCATCCCGGTCATGACCCGCGGCGGGCTCAAGGCCCGCGGGCATCCCGTGGGCGCTACGGGGGTTTATCAGGTTGTGGAGCTGGTGCAGCAACTGCGTGGCGAATGCGGCGAAACCCAGATTTCAGGAGCACGCATCGGCATGGCGCAGAACCTTGGCGGGAGTGGTTCCACCATCGTCACCCATATTCTGAAACTGATCTGATCCCATGCGACTCAAATTTACTCGTTTTCTGATCCGCTTCCTGCTTCGTCTGCTCACCCGCATCGAAGTGCGCGGCCGGGAGAATATCCCCACCAGCGGCAATTTCGTCATAGCTGCCAACCACATCGGCCTGGTGGATGCCTTCCTTCCGTTCTACATCATCAACAATTCCAATCTCGTCCTGCTGGTAGGCGAAAAATGGGAGAAAATATGGATCATGCGCTGGCTTGGGCGCGGCTTGAATTTCCTTTTCGTTGACCGCTTTAACCCCGACCTGAAAGCCATTCGCCAGGTCATCGCCCGCATGAAACACGGCGAAGTATTGGTCATCACCCCCGAGGGCACGCGCTCAAAGGTGGGCACCCTGATCGAAGGCAAGCCGGGGGTCAGTTACTTGGCCGCCAAAATGGGCTTTCCGCTCGCGCCGGTTGGGATCAGCGGCTCATTTGATCAAATCTTCTTTGGCCAGTTAAAGCGCCTGCATCGCCCGCATGTCACTGTCACCATCGGGCCTTCGTTCAGCTTGCCTCCCCTGCCCACCGAAGCGCAGGCACGCGATGAAGCCCTGAATAACGATACAGATGAGATTATGTGCCGCATCGCTGCCTTGCTTCCCCCCGAGCAGTATGGTGTGTATGCAGACCATCCCCGTTTGAAGGAATTGTTATCGGGCTCTCGCAATTAATAGCCTCTTCCTTTTTGCCCATTTGCATCGAAGGGATGGATTCTTCTTTCTCCGCATTTCCAGGTTTGATCCCGGCTAACCTTTGGGTTTTAGGGGGGTTATATCCACCAGGTACCCATGAAAAAATCAACCCATAGAATCTTCCGGTTTTTCATTCGCCTCATTCTGAGGATCATCGCCCGCGTCGAGGTCGCCGGCTTTGAGAACATGCCTGCCGGAGGGTTTGTCATTGCCGCCAACCACATCGGGCGGCTGGACGCTGCCCTGGCTTATTTCGTCCTCGACCGTTCCGACATCATCATGGTTGTGGCTGAAAAATACGAGAAATATGCGATTTTCCGCTGGCTGGTCAGGCTGACCAACGGCATGTTCGTTGATCGCTACAATGCCGATATCCATGCCATCCGTGAAACCCTGCGCCGGCTCCAGCAGGGACAGGTGTTCACCATCACCCCGGAGGGCACCCGTTCCAGCTCCGGCAACCTGATCGAAGCCAAGCCGGGTGCCATCTACCTGGCCTGGAAGGCAGGTGTACCCGTCCTGCCCGTGGCGCTGACCGGCACCGAGGATGTGGTTGTAGTGGACCGGTTGAAGCACTTCAAACGGTTGGATGTCAGGATCGTTGCGGGGAAACCCTTCACACTGCCGTCGGTCAAAGGGAAAGACCGTGACGCTGCCATGCTGAAATACACCGACGAAGTCATGTGTCGCATCGCCGCCCTGCTGCCTGCGGAGCGACGCGGGGTGTACGCAGAGCATCCCCGCTTGAAGGAACTGTTGAAGACACAGGTTTCATGAAATTCCCAAAGTTCCTTATCCTGGTTTTCATCCCCCTGTCCATCGTTTTGTTCCTGGACAGGTTCCACTATGGCATGGTCTTCGCACCGGGAAGCCTGGTCTATACCCTCTACTCCGCTTACTTCACTGATATCGTTCAACCGTTTGGGTTGTACTTTGTTCTCTGTCTGCTCGAAGGCAGGCTGACCTGGGTACGCCCGTGGTGGGTCAAAGCCCTGATCGTTTTTCTCATCCCGACCCTCATGGAGCTGCTCCAGGGGTTTGGGTTGAATGTGCTCGGCCGCAGCTTCGATCCGTTCGATTTCTTTGCCTATGCTGCCGGTGGGCTGCTGGCGGCGCTTTTGGAGCGAGGCGCATTGGCCCGGCTGGGGTTTTGGTCATCCCTGGCTCCAAACAGCGGAGTGGGGAGTCACCCTCCGGTCGGGAAACAAGATTGAGAAATAAAATTCCACACACTTTGGAAGTGCGTGGAATTTTTTCTTAGCGTGGGTCCACCACCCGTCCCATGAACAGGATCGTCCCGCTGGGAACATCCCGGATCACATAGAAAAATGGCCGGTCGATGGTAAGTCTCACCCCTTCAGGTGGCATGGCTCCGGCCATCATCAGCACGATCGTGGCAGCCGCCGCCTCGGTGCCTTTTTCATCCACCGCGATAAAAGCTTTGTGAAGCGCATCGCCTATGTAGAGCAGGTTCTGCCCGTCCATGCCCGAGAAATCCGCCATGTCCGGGTTGAAGGCGTCCTTCATCCCCATTTGGGTGAGCGTATCGCTCAACCCGTAGGAGGTCTCGAAGGTGAACTTCGGCAGGGAAAGGAAAACCTTTTGCGGTTCCAGCGCGGCCAGGATTTCATCGTAGCGGTCGGCTGTCAGGGTCGCCTCAAAGGTTCCAAAATTCCCGCTATCCGGTACGATGACCACCATTTCGGTCAGACCGCCCTTATACGGCATGGCAACCGCCTGCCAGCCGCTCCCCGCCGCGTAGGCTAACTGTTCTCCGGTTTCCATTCCCATCATCGGCACGCTGACCGTTTCACCATCCAGCAGGGTGAAGGATCTGTCTGAGGTTTCGTTTGGGTCGAATTCATATTCCCAGGTGGCCTTGAAGTAAATGGCATTTGCCAGTGCCAGCCGGGTGGACGGGTCGGGCATCCCGGGGGGAATGATATCCTTGATGCGTCCTCCCGTTTGGTCGGTGACCCAGTTGTTGATCTGTTTGCGGGCATTCTCAGGCGCATTCTTAAAATCCACCAGGTGCATCCCGGCACCATAGTTAACCGCCAGCAGGTCGAGAAATTCCGGCAGGAATGGCCAGTCGACCTGTCCCCACAACGAGTTGGCAATGCTGAGTTGGAATCGGTCTTTTACGGCCACGCCTGCTGCCTGGTCGGGGCGGCGGGCAAGGTCAAGGTCAAGTGCATTAAAAGCGGGGTGGAATTGATCCACCGGCAGAGTGTAATGCAGCACGTCTGCCATCTGGGTAGCCGTCTGGCCGCGCGCCCCGCCATAGGTCATGGCAAAGGCCAGCGAAATGCTGTAAGGCGAGTAAACCAGGTTCCCGTTCGAAGAACGCAGCGCCTGGTATAGGTCAAAAGCAAAGGCGGTATTCCCGGTAACTAATTGCTCCAGGTCTGTTGGGGCCACGTCTGGGTTCGAGACGCGCTCCAGCTTCGATTGGGCCATTTTCCCGGGCCCGCAGGCAGACAAAAGCAAAGCGGGGATGATTACAGCAGTCAAGAGCAAATAAAGATGCCTTTTCATCATTTTCTCCTTTCCAGGGTAAGTAAATTCTTCCCAAAGGATGCCGTTGGCAGGCTTTTTGTTCCCTGCTAGAGGACAGGCGCCCCTGGCATGCGCGGCAGGAATTCGCCCATGCCTGCCTTCCCCAGCCATTTATCACCATCCACGATTAACTGTCCGCGCAGGAAAACCTTCTCCGGCATGCCGCATAACTCCCAGCCTTCGTACAGGTTGTAATCCGTGCGCTGGTGGCTTTGAGCCACGCCATGTCTGGCCTTCCTGTGCGGATCCCAGATCACAATATCCGCATCGGAGCCGGGCAGCAGCGCTCCCTTGCGAGGATACAGGCCAAAGATTCTGGCCGGGTTGGTGGAGGTGAGCGCTACGAACTGGTTGGCCGTCAACTTTCCGGAACCTACCCCGCTTGTCCACAGGACTGGCAGCCTGTCTTCCACCCCTGGCAGGCCATTGGGGATTTTGGTGAAATCATCCTTGCCGAGTTCTTTGCCAGGGATGGCGATCATTTTCCCTTCATACAGGATTGGCTGTGTGCCGTCCTGGAAGAATGGACAGTGGTCCGTGCCGATGGTCTGGATGGTGCCATCCGCCACGCCCTCCGACAGGCGGGCATTGTCAGCCGCGCTGCGCATGGGTGGGGAGCAGATCCATTTCGCCCCATCCGGGCGGCGCAGGTCATCTTCGGTGAAAAAGAGATACTGCGGACAGGTCTCGCCCATCACCTTAAGACCGCGCTCGCGCCCATATTTAAGCATGTCCACTTCCCCGGCTGTGTTCATGTGCACCAGGTACAACGGGGCATCCGCAGTCGCAGCTAGGGCGAAGGCCCGCAGCGCTGATTCCACTGCCCCCCAGGCCGGGCGGGTTTTGGCATGCCATTCAGGACTCGTGTGCCCCGCCGCCAGCGCCTCAGCCACCAGGATGTCGATCACATCCCCGTTCTCGGCATGTAGCATCACCAGCATCCCATTCTCACGCGCCACCCGCAAGGCTTTAAAGATGTTGCCATCTTCCAGGCGCAGGCGGCCATTATAAGCTGTAAAAACTTTCAACGTGGAGATCCCCATCTCCAGCAGGTAGGGGATTTCGGCGGCGATCTTCTCATTGAAGCGCGTCAGGTTCATGTGGGCGGAATAATCCACAGCGGCTTTCTCCGCCTTCTGATGCCAGGCCTCCACCGATTCCCCCAGGGTGGGATGGTCAAAGGAGACAAAATCCAGCACCGTGGTCGTCCCGCCAAAAGCAGCCGCCTTCGTCCCGCTGTAATGGTCGTCCGACGATACCGTGTCGAACATGGGCAGGTCCAGGTGCACATGTGGGTCCACCCCCCCGGGGAAGATCAGCTTTCCGCTGGCATCGATGGTTTCCACTTCTGGTGGAGTCCGACGTCTCCCGGTGTCGGGATTCCGAATTTCGGAGCCGTCGGACTCATCGATTGCAATGATTTTTCCGCCGTCGATCAGGATATCAGCAATAAACGTTCTGTCGGTGCTGACCAGTGTGCCACCTCTAATCAACATCGTCATTTTCCTGTTCCTTTGTGTCATAGGGGGATTGCGCTTCTTTAATACCAAGTAAAGCGATCAGCATTTCCGGTGGAATATCGGCTTCTGGTAGATCGGTTTTATACAGTTGCTCATTCTCCGCCCGTTCGCGCAGGGACTGCCACAGCAGTTGCCGCTCGTCGCTTTGCACCACCAGGTCGTTGAGCGTCTGCGCTTTCAGCAGGTATTCCCCGGTGGTGTAAAGGAACGTCAACCGTTTCCATTTATCCGCAGTGATGGGATGGGAAAGTTTCTCCAGCCCGCCGAGTTGGATTTTGAAATATTCCTCCCCCGCCCGCGGATGGCCGGGTTCGTCGCGTAAGAGTTCTGCGCGCGTGGTCAGTTCATGACCGCGCACCTGGGCAGTCCATTCGATGCGTCCGCTTTCCTCTCCGAAACTGCCCGGCTGGTAAAAAGCCAGGTAGTCCACAGCCACCACCTTGGGAGCGGTGCGGAATGGGATCCGGTACCAGCCCAGCAGGCGGGCAATTTCCAGGTCGCGCCGCGACGGGAGCAGGCAGACCAGGATAAGGGAACTGGAAGTCAACATGCATTAACTTTACACCCAATTGGAAAAAGACTCAACGCAGAACGGATAAACAAACTGGGCTGGAAAACCATTCCAGCCCAGTTCATAAGCTCAAAGCCAATCACCTGCGAGTCAACCCCCTTTTTACGTTTTTTTCTCCCGATCCAGCCAGAGTTCCCGGTACTTGCGGTTCCAGTCGATCAAAAAGCGGAAGGCGATCACCACCCCCACTGCCGCGCCGATCCACAGCACCGGGCCGCGCAATCCCACCAGCCACAACACAGGCGCGAAAAGGATCCCGGTGATAACGCTGGCTCGTGCACTATGCCGCAGCACCAGGGTCAGGATGCCTAGCAAGGCGTAGATGATCAGGATTGCAAGCGGGGCTGCAGCCATCATCCCGCCGTTGGCAGTGGCCAGCCCCATGCCGCCCCGAAAACCGGCAAAGACCGGCCAGCAGTGCCCGATGACTGCCAGCATGGCCGTCAGAGGCGCAATCCAGGCAGCCGGAGAATAGTGCAGTGCCAGCCAGGTGGGACCGAAACCCTTGGCCACATCCAGGATGAAAACCAGCGCGCCAGGGAGGTATCCCGCCTGCCGGATGGTGTTGGTGGTGGTGGCATGACCCGAACCTGCATCCCGCACATCCACACCCTTGACCAGGCGCGTGATCCAGATGGCAAACGGCAGGGAACCGCACAGGTACCCTAACAGGCTGAACCCGATCGCATACAGGAATATCTGCATGTCTCGATCTTTTCAACAAAAGAAACTACAGTCCCACTTCCTGGTTGAACTCCACGATCAACTCGTCGATCTCTCCCGCCTGCTTCTGGACGCCTGTCCAGTAGTCCGGCTCCTGCCACATGGACTGGATCTCGGCATAAGTCTTACCTTGCTGCTCCACCCAGGTGAAGTACTTCAGGTTATGGACGCGGCGGCGGTCAGTGTAGCGCATCTCGAGCAGGTTGTCGGTGGACTGCCCATGCAGGTAGCGGGCAAAGTCGGCCGCGGCGTCATCGGTAGTGTATTCGCCGGATTCGGCGTGCATTTCCTTCAGTCGCGACTGGTATAGTTCCATCGAGTCGGTTAGCACGGTGACCATGATGTCTTCTTCGTCCATCTCGTAGTATTTGGCGGCTTTGATTGCCGAGAGCACATTCGAGATGCCTGAGAACCCCAGCAGATCCAGTTGTCCGACCACCGCTTCCGGTACGCCTTTCGAGGCCAGGTATTTCCGCCCGGCGGGTTCGTTGAACAGGCGCGCGATGTTAACTACGGCATTATCGTCAATTGCCACTACCATATCCGTGTTCTTCGAGTTATGGATCCACGGTACATGTTTGTCGCCGATCCCCTCGATGCGGTGGGCGCCAAAACCGTTCTCCAGCAGGGTCGGGCATTGCAGGGCTTCGCTGGCCACGATGACGCTGCCTGGGAAAGCCTGCTTCATGTAGTCACCGCTGGCGATCGTACCGGCTGACCCGGTGGCAGAGGCCATGCCCCGGTAGCGGCCGTGTGGCCCGGCAGCCTGTTTCACCACCTCTTCCATCGCATGGCCGGTAATTTCGTAATGCCACAGGTAGTTGCCGAACTCCTCGAACTGGTTGAAGATCATCAGGTCCTGGCCTGACTTGCGCAGTTCCCAGCACTTGTCAAAGATCTCCTTCACATTGGATTCGGTTCCGGGTGTTTTGATCGTTTCTCCTGCAATGTTCGCCAGCCACTCAAAGCGTTCCTTGCTCATGCCTTGCGGCAGGATGGCGATGGACGTGCAGGCCATCAGGGCTGAGTCATACGCCCCGCCCCGGCAGAAGTTGCCCGTGGACGGCCAGACGGCTTTCTGTGTCGTCGGGTCGAACTGGCCGGTGACCAGCCGCGGCACCAGGCAGCCGAAGGCCGCCCCCACCTTGTGTGCACCGGTGGGGAACCACTTGCCCACCAGCACCAGGATGCGTGCTTTAACTCCCGTCAGGCTGGAAGGCAGTTCCAGCCAGTTCACGCCCCCGAACCCGCCGCCTTTGGCCTTGGGTTCGTTGTGCCACGTGATACGGAACAGGTTGCGCGGGTCCACATCCCACAGGCCGACATCTTTCAGCGATTCTTTAACCTTGGCCGGGATCCTGGCCGGGTCTTTCATCTGGGCGAAGGTGGGGATGACGATTTTGCGCTCGCGGGCGCGTTGGATGGCGCGTGCGCGCCGGTCTTTTTGGATGGTGAGGTCAATTGTAGTCATTTTGGGGATACTCCTTGGCGGATAAGGGCAAGTTGTCAGACAACTGGTATTATATCGCAAATTATAAAGATAATGCACTTTCTACACATTACTTATGTTTTTACTCCTTGCTGAAATTAGAATTCCATTTCCTCTTCGCCAATTCGATCACACTGCGCGCCATTTCTCTACCCAGGCTGGGTCCATGCGCAGGAGGCGGTTTTTCTTCAGGTTTTCCTGCATCACTCGCTGGATAATCCGGTCCTCACAGGTAAGCCATTTTTCCATCAGCCGCTTGCCTTCGATGGGCGCAGCCGCCACCACTACGCTCCAGCAATAACTCAGCCCCTGCTGGAAAACCCGAAAGCCTACGCTTCTGGCCTCGGTGGAATTTTCCATCGAGATGGTCATCCCATCCAGGAGATGCAGCGCCCGCAGTGCATCCTTTTCGTTTTGCAACAATACCGGTTCCGCCAGGGCAGCTGCAGCAGCCCGTTTTTCGTACCAGTTTCCCAGGCTCCAGGGTTCCATCGCCTCCAGGAGTTTCCCCATATTTTTCTTCCCAAGCCGTTGGAGCGCCATGGCAACCGCCTCGCGTGTCCGCCAGCGCGGGTCGGAGGCGTAGGATCGTAAAGTATCCAGGATTTCATCATCTCCTTCAGCCAGGAGTTTTCCCAATCCCACCGCACCACAAAAAGCCAGGAATTCCTGCGGGGTATTGACCGGGGCAACTTCCGGTGTGTAGGTCAGGAAATGCAAGAACTGCTTCCGGTTGCCTTCGTCGGCAACTACTTGAGCCAGCTCAAGATTTCCGCGCGGACCCGGCAGGCCGGATTCCTTTAAGAGATATGGTTCCCAATCTGCGAGTGTTTTCAATACCTGACGATAACCATCAGCCTTGTTCATCCGACTCCCGTTTGGTTTCTGAAAAATGCCACTCTCGCCCTCACCCACCGGGTTGCTGACCAGCGGTTTCAGCCTCTTTTGGCAGCCAGCGTTCCAGCGTGGCCCTCAGGTCGGTGATCGAGATCGGTTTGCTCAGGTAATCATCCATGCCGGCTTTCAGGCACACCTCCCGCTCGTTGGCATTGGCGGTGGCTGCGATGACGGGCATATGGCGGCCTGAACCGCTCTCATTCTGCCGGATCAGGCGGGTGGCACTGGTGCCATCCATCTCTGGCATTTGCATATCCATCAGCACCAGGCAAAACTCTTCCGGCGCTTTGGCCAGCACGCGCGTGGCTTCGAGTCCCGAGTTGATTCCCCGGGCGCTCAGCCCAAGCTTCTGGAGCTGGCGGATGAGCAGCATCTGGTTGATGGGATCATCTTCCACCACCAGCACAGGTCTGGATTGGTGGAAGGTCTGGGCGGCAGTCGCGCGGGCAGGGCTGGTTGCTGGCCTCACAGTTTGGGAAGCCTCGAGATTCCGCCCGAGCGGCAGGGTGAACCAGAAGGTGGAACCACCCGCCTCGCTCGATTCGTAGTTGATCTCCCCATGCATCAAGTCCACCAGTTGGCGTGAAATTGCCAGTCCCAGGCCTGTTCCGCCGTACTTGCGTGTGATGGTATCGTCAGCCTGCGTAAAGGGTTGGAACAGCTTGCCGCGCAGGGCTTCCGGGATTCCAATACCGGTATCGCGCACGGTCAGGGTCACCATCGTGGTACCTTCGTTGATCGCGGTTCCATTCACCTCCACGCTCACGCTGCCCTTCTCGGTGAATTTGATCGCGTTGCTGGTCAGATTCATCAATATCTGCCGGATGCGGCCCTCGTCTCCCAGTAATGGTTCTGGCAGGCCCGGGGCTAGTACCAGTTCCAACGGAACCCCTTTTTCGGTTGCCCGCATCCGAAAGAGGTCCACTACCTGGCCCGCCAGTTCTTCCAGGTTGAACCAGGTGGGACGCAGCACCAGCTTGCCCGCTTCGATCTTGGATAGGTCCAGGATATCGTTGATGATCACCAGCAGCGCCTGGGCCGCGTTGCCAATGGAGTTGGCAGTTTTGCGTTGTTCGTCATCCAGGGTCGTGTCGAGCAGCATCTCGTTCAACCCGATGATGGCATTCATCGGAGTGCGGATTTCGTGACTCATGGTGGCCAGGAAGGCACTCTTCAAGTAGGAGGCCTCCAGCGCCTGGTCCCGCGCCTTGGCCAGGTCCTTGTTCTTTGAATTGATCTCCTCCGCATAGGCTTGCAGGCGGCGGGCCGACTCAAGTCGTTCGATTTCGGTCCCGATCCACTGCGCCATCAGACGGATGAAATCATAATCGGCTTCGCTGAACGGGAGCAATGCCGGCGAAGGGCTGGAAAAACTGAGGGTGCCATTCACCATCCCGCTGACGAACACGGGCACTCCCAAGTAAGCCTGCAGGCCGAAAGCCACCCGGGCGGGGTGGTTTGCCCATTCTCCCACCGACGCATCCTGGATGCCGAACGGGTGGGTCAGGCGCAGGATCTCGCGGCTGAAGGTATTCTCCAGCTCGAGCACATCCCCCGCCCGGATCGAGCCGTCCGGCGATTCGGCTGCGATGACTGCAAATTTATCCCCATTGATATAAGAAAGGATCCCGGTCGGAAGGCCAAAGCAGTCTGCTCCCAGCTTGAGCAATTCCTGCATCTTCTGTTCGAAGGATTCCTGCGAGGCGGTGATCTCATACAGCCTGCGGAGCATCTCCTCGCTCTTGCGCAAGGCGTTTTCCATCCTGCGGCGCTCGGTCAGGTCAGTGATGACCGAGATGGATCCCGTATATTTTCCATTCTGCATGCGCGGCACACCCGTGATGAGCACAAAAACTTCCGAGCCGTCCCGCCGGCGCAACCGGGTCTCATAGCTGGTGGTTTCACCCCGCCGTCGGTTGGCGCGGGCTGCTTCCTGGATGGGATGATCCTCCGGGAAAGTAACATCGAAAGGGGTTTTACCGATTAAAAAGTCCGGGGTACAGCCGAGCATGACGGCATACGCCGGGTTGACATACTCAAAGTGCCCATCCGCAGCCGTGACAGTCAGCCCCTGGCCCATATTTTTCATCACCAGTTGGGCTAGGTCTTGCTCCGGTGCGCTCTTATGAATGGATAAATCATGGATGATGACCGCTAGTTGAGGATGACCATCCAGCTCACCCTTGCCGATCGCTACCTCCACCTGGATGTGCGCGCCATCCTTGCGCCGTACCTCCGCCAAAACGAAATGTCCTGGCTTTTCCAGCCAGCCTTCCACATGGGGGTAATAATCCGTAAAAAAAGCCTGGTTTTGATCGGAATGTGGCGGCAGGAGCAGGGAAAGAGGTTGGCCTGCGAGCTCGTCAGAGTTGTATCCAAAGGTTTGCAGGCCTGCCTGGTTGATCCGCTCGATCCTGCCCTCGGCATCGAACAACACAATTGCATCCGAGCACAGGGATAACAGCAATTCAAACATCTTTTGCCTCGCTGGACACAGATTCTCGACTTGTCAGCACGCTTGCTTGCAGAGAACCGGACAGCCGCGTAGCATAATGGATGAGGAGGCACAATCCCGCCTCATATCGATCCCGGCTCCGGTTTATTTTCCGGGATATGCCCGCTCGTATGCAGCCAGGATCGTGTCCCAAAGCGGATCAGCTTGATTGTCAATGCTGCATCGGGCCGGGTCGGCTTCGAACCAGGCGATCGCCCGGCGTACTCCCTCCGCCCAATTGACGGTGCAGGTGAACTCCGGTACCAGTTCCTTGATCTTGCGGTTATCAAATACGACACTGTTGACCTTATCCCCGATCAGGCTGCCAATGGCATTCGAGTCGTAGGCGGCGATCAGGTCGGATGGAATATGCACAATTTCCAGGTTCAGACCCAGCGCTTTCCCGACTTCGCCGTAGATCTGGTTCCAGGTCAGGACTTCGTCAGATGTAATGGTATAGGCCTCACCGATCGCTTGGCTGCAGCCCAGCAGGCCGAGAAACCCTTTTGCAAAGTCGCCGTTCCAGGTCAGTTCCCACAACGACGTACCATCGCCGGGGATGATTATTTTCCGGCCGCGCTTCATCCGCTCGATGATTGTCCAGGGATGCTGCCAACTCCCGGTACAGAGTGGGATTTGCGACGGTCCATAGGTCAGCGACGGGCGCACGATGGTCACCGGGAATCCGTTCTGCTGGTATTCGCCTCTCAGGCGTTCTTCACAGGCGATCTTGTTGCGTGAGTATTCCCAGAAGGGGTTCTCCAGCGGGGTTTCTTCGGTGATGACATACTGTTTGGGCGGTTTCTGGTAGGCGCTGGCAGAACTGATAAAAACGAACTGGCCTGTTTTCCCGCTGAACAGGCGGATATCTCTTTCGATATCCTCCGGGGTGAAAGCGATCCAGTCCACTACGGCGTCGAAGTGTTGTCCATCCAACAGGCGCGCAAGGCTGGCGAAGTCGCCATGCACATCGCCCGGCAGCAGGCGTGCACCTTCCGGAGCGGGATATTTTTCCGACTGGTTGCGGTTCAGAATGGTTAATTCCATGCCGCCTCTCACCGCCAGCTCGGAGCACGCCGAACTGATCAGGCCGGTTCCGCCGATGAACAGGACTTTCATAGAAAACCTCCCTTATCCACCCAATCCAAAATAGACCTGTCCGGGTCGCACTACCAACATGGGCACTAGCATTTCCCCCATCTGAGGCAGTTGAGGGTTGGAAATCTTTACATTATAAACAGACATCCAGACGGCTCGTCCGGCTGTGATACTTGTGCCCAGGTCCACCTGGGTGGAGATTCGGAATGTCCCGTTAAACACAAATGTACCCACCAGTAAAGTGATCGGTTGCATCGTTCGATTCTTTTCGGTATCATCATAATCTAGCGGGTCACGCGCTGGCGGGGTCAGATGAAACCCGATCACCTGGGCGGTGGGCACATACATTTCCGTATAACTTAATGTCCTCGCTGCGCCGCCGCCCAGGGAGATCACTTGCGGCTTGAGTAAATGCATATACTCCGGCGCACCCACCGTCCGCAGCCACACGCTGACACGATTGTTTTGTTTGGTCACCACCTCGCCGCGCACCAGCAGGTCCTGGGTGTAGATCATCACCCCTGTAGCCTTTTCATCGGAAGCAAGCTTATACATGTCTCATCTCCTTATTAAGAACCAGCTAGCACACACCAGGATTATATCCCCACAACCGGGTCCCCACACATTACTAATTGGGGCTCTTTGGGAATCTCCATGAAGTAGGGAAAGAGATGGGGTGTTGAGCGGGCCGCTCAACACCCCCTGTTTCTTGCCTCACTACGTTAATTCCCAAAGAACCTTAATTTGTATAACGTGTGTATTAATTACGCTCGCTTTGATGTCTCAGACTGTATGGATTGCCTCCCGCTTGTCTGCACAATCAATTACAGAATTGGTGGTTGTTTTTAATGTATTTATCTAAAATCCGTTGTATGATGGATACAGATCAAAGTGATCTGGAAAGGAGTTGCCCACAAAAAACATGGATGTGAACCGCTCTGGAGGAAGGATCGGTTGATCCCAATCTGGCCGAAGGCACACTGCCCGAGCCAGGCGTCTGAAGACGAAAGGTGATTTTTTCCGGTTCTTACCTCTCACATTAACCACCTGGCGGATGGATAACCTCCATCCGCCTTTATTTTCTTAAGCCAAAGACGCTTTCATCCGCTCAAGTGCCTCTACCAGCGTTTTCCTTGGGCATCCAAAGTTCAACCGCACAAACCCCTCTCCGCCGGAACCGAATTCTTTGCCTTCGTTCAGGGCAACTTTTGCCTGCTTCAGAAAGAACTCGCCTGGGCTGCCCTGGATCCTGCCAGACCGCACCAGTTCGTTGCAATCCAGCCACGCCAGGTAGGTGGCTTCCGGGTTTGTGAGCCTGATGCCTTCAAATTCGTTTCTTACATACTCGCTCAGGAAATCCCGGTTCCCCGTCAGGTAAGTGCGTAACTCCGCCAGCCAGTTATCGCACGCGCCGGAGTAGGCTGCCTGCGCCGCGGTCAATCCCAGGCTGGTGACATGCATCGCCATCTGCTCTAGGGTCTCCTTGTACCGCTTGAGCAGTTCCGGGTTGGGGAGGATGGCAAATGCGCAGAACAGGCCTGGTACGTTGAATGTTTTACTCGGGGCGATCAAAGTGATCGAGCGGTCAGCAATTTCCGGATCCAGGGAGGCGATTGGAGTATGTCTGCCCGCCTCCTGGGAAGGGTTTGAAGAACCGCCCAACAGCAGTTCGCTGTGGATTTCATCCGAACAGATGATGAGCTGATTACGCAGGCAGATTTCCGCCATGCGCCTCAGGTCATCCTGCAAATAAGCCTGCCCGGTGGGATTATGGGGATTGCAAAGCAGGAACATGCCGGTCTGTGCGCCGCCGGAATTGACCGCCCGCCCGAACTCGTCGAAATCCACCCCGTAGTGGAGAATGGAGCCCTCCGTGGTCATCCTGAGCTGGGCCTCCTGGCAGACCAGCGCACTGTTTTTATGTACTGACAGGAAAGGCGGGTAGACCGGTGGTTGCACCAGGATCCCCTGCCCTGTCTGGCAGACCGTGCGCGCCG
>CAIKOL010000223.1 GCA_903829085.1 uncultured Anaerolineales bacterium
CAGAGTCGCAAAGGCCTCTGTTAACTGGAGTTGTTTCCAGTCGCCGCGCAGGATGGAATAGAAATAAGCCGCCACCACCAGGTTCATCAGGATGGCGATCAGGTTGTCGCTCCAAACCTGTCCCCCGCCCACAAAAGCCCGCGCACTTTCCATCTGGAAACTGCTCAACACGGGCCGGTTGACCAGCGCCAGGAGGTTCTGCACCACCGGGATCAATGTACCCAGCAGCACACTGTACAGGAAGGCGGCGCGGATACCGGAGCAGCGCTCGTCCATCTCGTGATGGGCGAAACGCTGTGCCATTACCCAGTGGAACCCGAAGACCGGCACCCCCACCACCACCAGCGCCAGCCCCTGGGCCAGGGAAGTCCCCAACCCGCCGCAGGTGACCAGTTTCGGGCAGAAGAGGGAACGCGCTAGGCTGATCAGCCCCCACAAGACCACTTCAAGGCTGATTAGGGCAACCGCATAGAAGTATATCCGCCGGACGATGCGCATGTTGCCTCCTGCCTGTTAAGGTTTTAGCGTCGGCATGGGTGTTGGCAGGTACCATTCCCCCAACCAGTAGGGATAGGGCATGGATGAGATCTTCCAGGTTCCGTTCTGCCTGACCAGAAGAGCCTGGCCCTGGTTGGAATAGCCGCTGTCAAAGGGTCCGCTTCCCATGGTTTGAATGACCAGTTCCACGTAGGCATGCTCCTGTCCCTCCAGGGTCACTTTACCCACCTGCAGTGCATTCCCGCTGACATTCAGGTAGCCGTCCTGGCTGGCTTGGAAGAAAGCGGTCAGGCTGGGTTTGCCCTCCAGGTCGGCCAGGTACCCATAGGCACGCTCCATGTCTTTCTGCTGGATGGCCAGGGCGTAGTTGTAGACCACGTTCTCGGGAGTATCCTCGCTGTGGTAAGTGGCACTGCCCTTGCGGACGAAGAACAATATCAGGGCCGCGGCAACCAGCAAGCCGATGAAGGCCAGGATGCCGATCAGGAATTTATCCTGTTTCATGGAAATTACCTCCTGATGAGTCGACTGGAATGGCGCTGCCTCCCATCGGGCCGGCTGGCGGCGATCACCAGGAATGGTCCCAGCGCCGGGACGAGCAGTGCGAACAGCCCCCAGAATGTGTACCTGCCCAGGCTCAGCGGCTGGCGGCGCAGGTACAGCATCGCCAGCAGGTACATGCCAACCAGGGTTCCAACCAACAAGAACTGCAACAATTCAGCGTCCATCTGAAATGATTGTATCTTTTTTCCAGGTCAGAAGCAAGCGGGATACTCATTGTGATACGGCTTTCTCAAAGTCGGGGTTTGGGGTGTTGCAGGGTGGCAAAGCCACCCTGCAACACCCCAAGAATTTATTTGCCGAGGCGGCTCCAAGTCGCCACCTTGAGGCGGGTTGGGGTTTCCTATATGTTCGCAGTCTACTGCGTTTTCGGAAGTAGACTTTGAGAACACCCTGTCAGTGTGACCACGGTGTTCTTAATATCAGAAAGCCCCTTGCCCGGTTCAGTGCTTTCTCCAGGAATAAATACTCCTCGCAATTTGGTATACTTGCCTCATCTCATTCAAGGAGCAACCCATGACCACTCCTCCCCGCTGGGACCTGACCAACGTCTATCCCTCCCTCGAGTCCAGGGAATTTGAAGCCGCCATTGCCACCGTTAAGAGCCAGATCGACGGGCTGGAAGAACTGTTCGCTGAAAAGGTCGCCAGGCTGGATGCCACTGCAACGGTCCAGGAACTGTCCGCCGTGGTGGGCGAGGCCATTGAGCGTTTCAATGGCTTGTATGAAACCTCCGGCACCCTGCGCGCCTACCTCCAATCCTTTGTCACTACTGATTCGCATAACACCCCGGCCATGAAGAAAATGTCCGAATTCCAGATGCTGGGTGTACGCATCCAGAACCTGGGCAGCCAGTTCCAGGCCTGGGTGGGGAAGATCGCCCCACTATTGGAGCAGGTTATCCAGGCTGATCCCACTGCCAAAGCGCACGCCTTCTCCCTGCGGGATGCTGCCGAGCAGAGCAAGTACCTCATGTCCGCACCCGAGGAAGCCCTGGCGGCCGAATTATCTCTCAGTGGAGCCAGCGCCTGGGGCAAGCTGCAGGGCACGGTCACCTCGCAGCTGACGGTGGATTTCGACCTCGACGGCAAGATCCAGAAACTGCCCATGCCCGCCCTGATCAACTTGCACTCACACCCGGATGAGTCGGTGCGCCGCCGGGCCTACGAGGCCGAAATGGCCGCCTGGAAATCCGTGGAGGAGCCGCTGGCGGCCTGTATGAATGGTGTCAAGGGCACGGCTAACACGCTCAACCACCAGCGCGGCCGCATCGACGCCCTGCACCCCGCCATCGATATGGCCCGCATCGACCGCCCGACCCTGGAAGCCATGCTGGGCGCCATGCAAGCCTCCTTCCCCACCTTCCGCAAGTATTTCAAGGCCAAGGCCGGGCGCCTTGGCAAGGAAAAACTGGCCTGGTGGGATGTCTTTGCCCCGCTCGGCAAGACCGAGAAGCAGTTCACCTTCGACGAGGCGCGTGATTTCATCATCGCCAACTTCGCCGGGTTCTCGCCCGAACTGGCGGCCTTTGCCAGCCGCGCCTTCGAGCGGCGCTGGATCGACGCCGAACAGCGCGAGGGCAAGCGTGGCGGCGCCTTCTGCATGGGGGTGCCGGGGGTCAAGGAGAGCCGCGTGCTGTGCAACTTCGACGGCACGCTCGACCAGGTGAGCACCATCGCCCACGAGCTGGGGCACGCCTTCCATAACGAGTGCGCCTACCAGGCCGGCAAGACCGAGATCCAGCAGGACACGCCCATGACCCTGGCGGAAACCGCCTCCATTCTGAACGAGACCATCGTCATGGAAGCCATCCTGGCGCAGACCAGCGACCCGCAGGAACAGCTAGCCATCATCGAAACCCAGTTGATCGGCGATACCCAGGTGATTGTGGATATTTACTCGCGTTACCTGTTTGAGAAGGAAGTCTTCGAGCGCCGCGCCCGATCCGAGCTTTCGGCTGGCGACCTGTGCGACATCATGGAGCGTGCCCAGAAGGCCACCTATGGCGACGGTCTGGACGAAAGATACCTGCACAAGTACATGTGGACCTGGAAACCCCATTATTACTACGCCGGGCTTTCGTTCTATAACTTCCCCTATGCCTTTGGCCTGCTCTTCGGCACCGGCTTGTATGCCATTTACCAGCAGCGCGGCGCAGCCTTTGTGCCCGATTACAAGCACCTGCTGGCTTCCACCGGTGAAGCCCCGGCCGCGGACCTGGCTGCCCGCTTTGGCATCGACATCCGCTCCCGCACGTTCTGGGAAGGCAGCCTGGGCGTGATCGGTAAGCGCATCGAACGCTACTGCGCTCTCTAAAGAAAAGACTGCAAAGACCGGGGTCGTGAGTTTTTCTCACGACCCCGGTCTATATTTATTTTTCCTGCCCTTTTTCCGCTTCGGTGATGAAGATCTTCGGCTCCCGCAGCCGCGTGCCCAGCAGGATGCTGACCGCCATCAGCACGATCAGTACCACCAGCGAGCTGGTCATTGAACCGGTCTGGGGGGACTTGAAAGCGTCCATGGCAAAGATGAAAATGATCCCCGAGATCTGCCCCATCAGGATCAGCAGCCCGTTGGAGGTGCCCTCCGGCGTCGGATAGGTGATCTCGGCCCCATACTGGAACCCGATCGGGCCCGAGCTGAGCAGGAAGAAGCCCAGCGTGATGGAGGCCGCCAGCAGCAGTCCGTAACTGGTGGCGTAGGCGATGCCCAC